>JANLSP010000181.1:0-6015 GCA_031362485.1 Novosphingobium sp. | reverse complement strand
CTCGAGACGCTCGATCAGGGCAAGCCGCTCTATGTCGGGCGCTGGGCCGAGATTCCAGGGGCGATTGCGCAGTTCCGCTTTTTCGGCGGGCTGGCCAACCAGATCGAGGGCAAATCGATCCCAACTTCAGTCAACTATCAGCCGCCGGGCAAGGAAGTCTTCGCCTATACCGTGAAGGAGCCGGTTGGCGTGGTGGCGGCGATCGTGCCGTGGAATTCGCCGCTGGTGCTCACCGCGATGAAGCTTGCGCCGGCGCTTGCTGCCGGGTGCACCGTTGTGCTGAAACCCGCCGAGGATACCTCGCTGACGGCCATCCGCCTGCTCGAACTGATGATTGAGGCGGGACTGCCGGCGGGCACGGTCAATCTCGTCACTGGCTTCGGGCGCGACTGCGGCGCGGCATTGGCTGCGCATCCCGGCGTCGACAAGATTGCCTTCACCGGATCGACCGCGACGGGCCGCGCCATCATCGATGCCGCCAAAGTCAACTTCAAGCGGCTGACACTGGAGCTGGGCGGCAAATCGCCGGTGGTGATCCTGCCCGATGCCGATCTTGGGGCTGCGATCCCCGGCGCGGCGAATGCGATCTTCTTCAACGGCGGCCAGGTCTGCGTCGCGGGTTCGCGGCTCTATGTGCATGACACCGTATTTGACCGGGTGATCGAAGGCATTGCCGGCGCGGCGCGCGGCATGGTTCTGGGCCACGGGCTCGATCCGGCAACCCAGATGGGGCCGCTGGTCTCGGCCAGCCACGCCGCGAAAGTGGCTCAGTTCATCGCTGACGGAGCCAAAGCCGGGGCTACTGTGCTGGCGGGCGGCGAGACTGCGGGGCCAAACGGCAGCTTCATCACGCCGACCGTGCTGACCGGCGTGCGCCCGGACATGGCCGTGGTGCGCGAGGAGATTTTCGGACCTGTCGTGGTAGCTCAGCGCTTCAGCGATCTCGATGAAGTGGTGCGCGCCGGCAACGACAGCCAGTATGGCCTCGCCGCGAGCATCTGGACCGAGAGCCTGAGCGGCGCGACGCGCCTTGCCCGGCGGATGCGCGCGGGCACGGTCTGGATCAACACCCATTCGATGTATGACGCCTCGCTGCCGATTGGCGGGATGAAGCAATCGGGCTGGGGCCGCGATTCAGGCGTCGGCGCGCTGGACAACTACCTCGAGACCAAGACCGTCTGCGCGGTGGTTTGAGATCTTCCACGTGATTGTGCTAAAGGCAAGGTTATCCCTCGGGCATGACCTTGCGCTTGGCAAACCCCGCCGACATGAACCGCCAGGCCGCCTTGGGCGTGGTCAGCCACTTGATCGCGGCACCCGGTTTTTCGGCTTTCAACACTTCGGCCACAAGGAACGGCACAACGGTTTCCACCCGGTCGCCAAGGATGTTGTATAGCTTTTTGGTCTTCTTCCATGCGGCGGGATCGCGATCTTTGGTTTCTTCAAGCAGATCGGTGACGACGATGCCCGGGCTAATCGTGCCAAGCACAACCGGCGAGCCCTTGATTTCCTTGTTCATGCTCTTGGTGAAATAGGTCAGCGCTGCTTTGGTCGCGCCATAGATCGTCAAGCCGGGTGCGGTCATGCCGTCTGAACCGAAGCCTTCGAAATTGAAAATCTTGCCGCCGCCCTGTGCGCTCATGCCCACCAGTGGAACTTGCGTGCCCCAGATCATCCCCCAGATATTGGTGGCGATCACCGGCTCTATATCGGCTTTGGTCAGACTGGGCAGATTAAGCTTGGGCCCGGCGAGCCCGGCGTTGTTGATCCACACATCGACGCGGCCCAGCCCGGCGACCGCCGCATCCCACAGCGCCTGCACCTGATCGCGGCTGCTGACATCGCAAGGCTGGCCGATGACCTGACCACTGCCGGCAGCGTGGCTGACTTGCGCAACTGCCGCATCGACCGCTGCTGCCCCGCGCGAACTGATCACGACCGAATGACCCAGCCGGAGGAATTCCTTGGCCAGCCCAAGGCCGATGCCCCTCGTGCTGCCGGTAATTACCACATTGACCATTTACGCTCCTCCCACTCAGATCGGACAGTTCACCGCGTCATAGGCAAACAGGCCCAGTGTATCTTCGTTGAGGATCGGCCCCTTGCCAAAGCTCTCCGGATCCTTGCCCTGGAACTGCAGGCCGAGCAGGCGCGACTGGGTCTGGACCATGGTCGTGCGCTCCAGCCTCGCCGTTTCATAGCGCGCCATCGCCTCCGCCTTCGGATAATCCGTCAGGCAGCGGGCAAGCACCATGCCGTCCTCCATCGCAGTCGCCGCACCCTGCCCCATGAAGGGCAACATGCCGTGCGCCGCATCGCCGAGCAGCGTCACCGAACCGGCGATCCATGTGTCCAGCGGCTCGCGCGCGTGCAACGCCCATTTGAACAAGAGCTCTGGGGGAGTGGCCGCGATAATCGCCTTGAGATGCGGCTCGGCGTCGCTGTAGTGGCCGAGCAGTTCGGCGTTGGTCGATGGAATTGCCCAGCCTTCCTCTTCCCACCCCTCAAGGTTCACGAAAGCGCCATAGTTGAGCAGCTCCTTCCCACGGATGGGATAGCGCATGAACAGCCGCCTCTCGCCAATCCAGATGCCGGGAAGCAGCGCCTGTACATCCTCGGACAGCGCCGCGCGCGGCAGGACCCCGCGCCAGGCGACCTGACCGGTGAACTGCGGCGGCTGGGTGGCAAACAGGCTGTCACGCACGACCGATTTGACGCCGTCCGCGCCCACCGCCAGCGGCACTGAGGCCACGGCGCCATTGCTGAAATGCAGCATGGCCCGCTCCGCATCGCTCTCGATACGGGCAAGCTGATGGCCGAGCCGGATCGCGCCAGGCTGCGCAGCTTCCAGTGCATCGGCGAGCAGCGCGTGGAGATCGGCGCGGTGCAGGTGGATATAGGGCGCGCCATATTGCGCTTCGACGCCGTCGCCGCGTTCCCGCTCGACCAGCACTTTGCCGGTTTGCAGGTTTTGGGTCAGCTGGCGCGGCGGCACCACGCCGAGGCGGCGCATGCCGTGTTGCAGCCCGAGCGCGATCATGATCCGGCTGGCATTGGGGCTGAGCGTGATGCCTGCGCCAACTTCTCCCAGCTGTGGCGCCTGTTCGAAAACCGTGACCCGTCGCCCGGCGCGCGCCAGGGCCAGCGCGCAAGTCAGCCCGCCAAGCCCCGCTCCGATGATTGCCACTTCTTCAACCATCCCTGCCTCATGCCCTGCCAGCCTGGTGCAACCATGGCGCAGGAACCACCTGTTCGCCAAGTGGATAGACCGGGGCGGTGACTGGCTTGGCTGCGTGCTTTAGAGTGATCATGTCATAGCGCACGTAGGGAGAATGGGCGGCCAACATGATCGGTAAATTCCTCTGGGGCGCCACATGGCGCACGCTCGCCTTCTCAGCCGTCGTCGGTACGCCGCTGTGGTATGCCAATCGCGGTCCGGACTGGTCCGGGCAACAGGTAATCGAAGCGAACGATACGCAGCTTCAGGGCAAGGTTGGCGTGGTCGTGGTTGCCCTGATGCAACCCGGGCAATTCGATCAGCGGTTCTATTCCAATTTCGTCGAGAAGATCTTCACCCAGGTTATCCCGTGGCCGATCAACGTGCTGGCTGGCGCTGACAGCGGCGTTGTGCTGGTCGATCCGGACAAGCCGATGCAGGAGCGACGCTATGTGCCTGGCCGGCTGATGGATATCTGGGGGCGCGAAAAGGACGTCGACGGCGTGCCGTGGATCGAGAAGTTCCGCAAAGGGCAACTGCGCTGGGAAAAGCCTTCGGCCACCACGCCGCACGATTTCGGCTATTACCTCTATCCCGAACGCAAGCAGGGAATGCGCACTGCTGCGGCCAAGACCGTGGCGAAAGTGAAGTTCGTCTATTATCCTGAGCTGCCCGGTGGCTTTCTGCCGCATGAAAGCCAGACCCGCGACATGGCGCAGGGCGCGATTGATCTGGTTCGCACGCGCCATGCGGCGGTGGCCGGCGAAGTGATCGATGCCTTCGATCCCTATGCCAAGCAAGCCGCGATTGAGCGTGTGCTGGATGCCGGTGCCGACACCATCGTCCTGGCCAGCACGCAGCCGATCTATTCCGATTTCGAGGAACTCTCCGGCTCCTTCGTCGGGGTTCACAAGACGGTTGAAAATTGGCGCAAGCGCAACGGCGGCAAGCCGATCAAGATCGTCATCCCGCCCTATATGGCCAGCCAGGCTGCCTTTGACCGGCTGGTGCTCGAGAATTTCGCCAAAGCCGTGCCGCAGGCCAGCGCCCCCGGCCAGTCAGCCATGGGCATCCTGACCTTGCATGGCCTGCCGGTGACCCTGGCGGACAAGGACAGCTGGAGCGGGCGCGTTGCCGCAATTTCCAGAAGGCTGGTTCCACAGACCGAGGCGATCCTGAAGGCCAAGGGCTACGCGCGGGTCGAGGCGCATCTGGCCCCCGAAGGCTTTGCCGACAAAGTGGAAGATCCCGGCAACCTGCAAACCTCGGTCCACGAACTCTATCGCCGGGCCGAGCGCGAAGGTTTTGCCGTGGCTGTCGCCAGTCCGCTCGAATTCATGGCCGAAAACACCGACATGCTGTTCGCCCATTCGGCGCTTATGTTCGAGGGGTTTCCCGGCTATCGCACTTATATGGGGCCGCCGCCGGGAACTGACTGGTCCAAGCCCTACGTTCGCCGCTTCCAGCTTGGCAGGACGCTCGCGATCTATGGCGGCGCGCCGGGCGGAGATACGCTGCCCCAGCAAAGCGCGGCATTGGCGGATGCTATCGGGGCTGTGTTCGGCAAGTAGCTGGCTCCTCAATCCTCTCCCTCCAGGGGAGAGGATAGCGAAGCTTGCGGGCTTGCCCGCTAGCGTAGCTTGGAGAGGGGCTGCGGGGTTGCGAAGGCGGCGAAGAGCCCTCTCCAACTACAACTAGGCAACAAGTTGCCAAGTCTTCGTATCCTCTCCCCTGAAGGGAAGGGATGGCAAAAAAAGAAGGGCGGCACCTACGCGTGCCGCCCTTCCCGTGCTCCCCTGCGACGGGAGACGTTCGGTCTAGAACTTCACCCCGGCCCTGATCCCCCAACTTCTCTTGGGAGCCAGCGCGACCAATGCGCCGCGCGGCAGGTTGAATGAATTTAGGTCGAAATAGCCATAGTCGACGGTACTGGTGCCGGTGCGCGGGTCCTTGTTGCCGAAGGCATTCTCGACAAAGCCTTCAATCGAGAACTTGCCGAACTCATAGCCGACGCGGAAATCGACCTGTTCGTAGGCAGGCAGCCAGAACAGGTTCGATTGCGACATGAAGCGCCGCGACAGAAAGCGGGCGTCGCCTTCGAGATAGACCTTGCCGTTGTCGCCCACCGGCTGCTCATAGCGGGCCGAAAGGTTGAGCTGGTGCTCGGGCGTGAAGGGCAGAACGTGGCCGCCGAAGTTGCAGTTCCCCGACTGGGTGTCGGCGGCATCAACGTTCGAGCAACGCGGCGGAATGTAGTCGGTGTACTTTGAATTGGTGTAGGTATAGGCGGCACGCAGAAACAGCTGATCAGTCGGAGAGTAATTAATCTCGGCCTCGATGCCGTAGGAGCGGCTCTTGCCGATATTGTCAGTGCGGCTTTGCGCCACCGGTCCGGAATTGTCGATCACGCCGATCTGCTGATCCTTGTAGATCGAATAGAAGAACGAGGCGTTCATCGTCAGCCTGCCATTGGCACCAACGAATTTGCCACCAACCTCGAAGCTATCAACCTTTTCGGGCCGGAACACACCGTCGGTGACATTGCCGTTCTGGTCAGTCGTATCGACCCCGCCCGGCTTGGTCCCGGATGCCCAGTTGGCGAAGAGCAGCACGCCATTGCCGCTGTTCCATGACAGGCTTACGCGCGGATTAAACTTGGTGAAGGACACCGTGTTCTGGGTCAGAACTGTCGGCTGGTTGGTTGCATTGCGCACGCCATAAGTGTTGACCGGGGTCGGATCAAAATTGAACCCGGTGTACTTGATCTTGTCGTGGATTATGCGGCCTTCGAGGCTGGC
>JANLSP010000170.1:0-10060 GCA_031362485.1 Novosphingobium sp. | reverse complement strand
GGCGGCACCCGTCGTCACGATGGCGCAGCTTTTGGAAGCCGGCGCCCACTTTGGCCACCAGACGCACCGGTGGAACCCGAAGATGAAGCCTTACATCTTTGGTTATCGCAATGGCGTTCACATCATCGATCTGTCGCAGTCCGTGCCGCTGTTTGCGCGTGCGCTCGATTTCGTACGCGGCACGGTCCAGGCCGGCGGCAAGGTGTTGTTCGTCGGCACCAAGCGCCAGGCCCAGGATCCGATCGCCGAAGCGGCGCGTCGTTCCGGCCAGCATTATGTCAACCATCGCTGGCTCGGCGGCATGCTGACCAACTGGAAGACCATTTCGGGTTCCATCAAGCGCCTCAAGACGCTCGAAGAGCAGCTTTCGGGCGACACCACCGGGCTCACCAAGAAGGAAGTTCTCCAGCTGACGCGCGAGCGCGACAAGCTTGAGCTTTCGCTCGGCGGCATCCGCGACATGGGCGGCATTCCCGATGTCATGTTCGTGATCGATGCCAACAAGGAAGAGCTGGCAATCAAGGAAGCCAATGTTCTCGGAATTCCGGTCGTCGGCATTCTCGATTCGAACGTCGATCCTTCGGGCATCGCATTCCCGGTTCCGGCCAACGATGACGCCAGCCGCGCAGTGCGCCTCTATTGCGACGCCATTGCCCAGGCAGCCACGAAGGGCCGCCGCGAAGGCGTGGTAGATTCGGGCGCTGATATCGGCGCGATGGACGAGCCGCTGCCCGAAGAAGCCGCAGTGGTTGAAGAAGTTCCCGCCGAAGAAGCCCCTGTCGAAATGGCAGAGGTTGTTGAAGCCATTGCCGAAGTCCCCGCTGAGGAAGCCGTTCCCGAGGCTTGATCTTTCAGCCGTCACAATTCTGCATTGCGCCGGGTTCAATGGACCCGGCGCAAGCCCTGATTTAAAGAGGATATGCGCAATGGCTTACACCGCCACTGACGTGAAGAACCTGCGCGAGCGCACCGGCGCCGGCATGATGGATTGCAAGAAGGCGCTGGACGATACCGGCGGCGACATGGAAGCGGCGGTTGATGCACTGCGCGCAAAGGGCCTCGCCGCTGTCGCCAAGAAGTCGAGCCGCACCGCTGCCGAAGGCCTGGTCGGCGTTGCCGTCTCGGGCACGCGCGGGGTTGCCGTCGAGGTCAATTCCGAGACCGATTTCGTCGCCAAGAACGATCAGTTCCAGGATTTCGTGCGCAAGACCACCGAAGTGGCGCTTGGTTCGGCGTCCGATGATGTCGAAGCGCTAAAGGCAGCAGCCTATCCGGGCGGCGGCACGGTTGCCGACACGCTCACCAGCAATGTCGCCACCATCGGCGAGAACCAGCAAGTCCGCCGGATGAAGACCGTCTCGGTTTCGAGTGGCGTGATCGTGCCCTACATGCACAATGCCGCCGCCCCGATGCTCGGCAAGATCGGCGTGCTGGTTGCGCTGGAAAGCGAAGCGGGCGCCGACGTGCTCGAGCCGCTCGGCAAGCAGATCGCCATGCACATCGCTGCGGCCTTCCCACAGGCGCTGTCAGCCGCTGATCTCGATCCGGTCGTGCTGGAGCGCGAGCGCAAGATCGCGCTCGACAAGGCAATCGAAGAGGCAGCCAAAAGCGGCAAGGACATTCCCGAAGATATCCTCGCCAAGCGCGCTGATGGCGCCGCCGCCAAGTTCGCCAAGGACAATGCCCTGCTCAGCCAGGTCTTCGTGATGGACAACAAGACGCCGATTGCTCAGGTCGTGGAGCAGGCAGCCAAGGCGGCCGGCACCAAGATCACGCTCACGGACTATGTCCGCTTCCAGCTGGGCGAAGGCATCGAGAAGGCAGTGAGCGATTTCGCCGCAGAAGTCGCGGCTGCATCGGGCGTGCCGCAGGCGGCAGGTTGATTGCTTTACAGTTAGCCTGCGCCAGAGACGTACTGGGGCGGGCTTTGGGGGGCGGCGCTCGCAAGGGTGCCGCCCTTTCTGTTTGTTTCGCGCGGCGCGTCTAAGGCCCATCGCAACAGCTTGAGAGGTTCGCCAACCCATGCCCAGTTACAAGCGCATTCTCCTGAAACTCTCCGGCGAAGTGCTGATGGGCAACCAGCAATTCGGCATTGATCCCGAAACCGTCGCCCAGCTTGCCGCAGAGGTTAAATCCGCAAAGGAAACGGGGCTTGAAATCTGCCTCGTCATCGGCGGCGGCAACATCTTCCGCGGCATGGCGGGGGCGGCCAAGGGTATGGACCGCGCCCAGGCGGATTACATGGGCATGCTCGCCACCGTGATGAATGCGCTGGCGATGCAGAACGCACTCGAGCAGCTTGGCGTGCCCACGCGGGTGCAATCGGCGATCGAGATGGACAAGGTTTGCGAGCCGGTGATCCGCCGCCGCGCCGAGCGACATCTGGAAAAAGGGCGCGTGGTAATTTTCGCCGCCGGCGTCGGCGCGCCCTATTTCACCACCGACAGTGGCGCGGCCTTGCGCGCGGCGGAAATGAAGTGCGACGCGCTGCTCAAAGGCACCAGCGTTGACGGCGTCTATGACAGTGACCCCAAGACCAATCCCGCGGCGAAGCGCTATGACAGCGTCGACTATGACACGGTGCTGGCAAAGAACCTGAAAGTTATGGACGCCTCGGCAGTGGCGCTGTGCCGTGACAATGCCATCCCGATAATCGTCTTCTCGATCCGCGAGCCTGGCAATCTTGCCCGCGTGTTGGCGGGGCAGGGCGTGCAAACTACTGTGCAGAAGGAGGCCTGAACCATGGCCAAATACGACAAGGCAGACCTTGAGCGCCGGATGAAAGGCGCGGTCGAATCGCTGAAAAGCGATCTTTCCGGCTTGCGCACCGGGCGGGCCAACACCACACTGCTCGATCCGGTTACGGTCACGGTTTACGGCAGCCAGATGCCGCTCAATCAGGTGGCGACGGTGTCTGCGCCCGAACCCCGGCTGCTCTCGGTGCAGGTGTGGGACAAGAACAATATCGGCCCGGTGGAAAAAGCGATCCGCTCAGCCGGGCTGGGGCTCAACCCAATCAATGACGGCAACAACATCCGCCTGCCGATCCCTGACCTCACCGAAGAGCGCCGCAAGGAGCTGGCCAAGCTCGCCGGCAAATATGCTGAAGCCGCGCGCATCGCCATCCGCAATGTGCGGCGCGATGGCATGGAGATGCTCAAGGCGGACGAGAACAAGAAGGAAATTTCCGAGGACGAGCGAAAGCGCGCCGAGGCTGATGTGCAGAAGCTGACCGACGAGATGATCAAGGCGGCGGACGAGGCGGCGGGGCACAAGGAAAAGGAAATTTTGACGCAGTGATGTTCCGGGCGGATCAGGATGACAGGCCGGAAGGGCAGTGACACAGGCACGTCATGTCGCCATCATCATGGATGGCAACGGCCGTTGGGCCGCCAAACGCCATCTGCCGCGCGCGGAAGGGCACCGGCGCGGGGTGGAAGCGGTGCGCCGCGTCGCGCGGGTGGCGAAGGACATCGGGCTTGAAGCGCTGACGCTCTATGCCTTTTCGACCGAGAACTGGCAGCGCAGCGAGGATGAAATCTCGGCACTGATGGCGCTGATGAAGCGCTTCATCCTCAGCGATCTGGAAGAATTCAAGGCCAACAACGTGCGCCTGCGGATCATCGGCGACCATTCGGCCTTCCCGCCCGATGTCGCAGCCCTGGTCGACAAGGCACTGGCCGAGACGGCGGACAACACCGGCGTGATCCTGGCGGTCGCGCTTAATTATGGTGCGCAGGACGAGATTGCCCGCGCGGCGGCGAAAGCCGCGGCGAAAGGCGCGGTGACAGTTGACGCGATCGCAGCCGAACTTGATACCGCCGGCATGCCCCCGCTCGACCTGCTGATCCGCACTTCGGGCGAAGTGCGGCTGTCGAACTTCCTGCTGTGGCAGGCGGCCTATGCCGAACTGTGGTTCACCGACGTGCTCTGGCCCGACTTCACGCCGGAGCTTCTGGCCGAGGCCATGGCTGAGTTTGCCGGAAGGGAGCGGCGCTATGGCGGGCGGTAAATCGGACCTCGGCGTGCGGACCATGTCGGCAGTGGTCATGCTGGCAGTTGCCGCCACGGCACTGTGGCTGGGCGGCTTCGCCTGGCTGGCCTTTGTCGGTCTGGTGGCGTTCGGCGCGTTTTACGAGTGGCAGAAGCTGGCGCAGCAAATCAGCCCGACGATCTTGGGACGGGTTCTGTGGTCGCTGGGCGGCATTGTCTATTTCGGACTGGCGGCGGCAACCTTGTTGTTCCTGCGCAGTGCGCCGGATCTGGGCATGTTGGGCGTGTTGCTGGTCGTACTCCCGGTGATTGCCACCGATGTTGGCGCATATTTTTCCGGGCGGGCGATTGGCGGCCCTAAAATCGCAGCGTCGATCAGTCCTTCAAAGACCTGGGCGGGTCTGCTCGGCGGCATGCTGGCTGCCGGCATAGTACTGGCCTTGGCTGTTCGATATATTGGCGGCAACTCTGTCACAATGAGCTATCTTCCGGTCGCCCTGATTGCAGGCGCAAGTATGGCAGTGATCGCGCAAGTCGGCGATTTCTTCGAGAGCTGGATGAAGCGCCGAGCCGGAGTCAAGGATTCCGGCAGCCTGATCCCGGGCCACGGCGGGCTGTTCGACCGGACCGATGGCCTGATTGCCGTACTGTTTGCGATAGGCCTTGCGGTGCTGCTGCTTGCGGGCACCACTTTGGCTGGCGGCAGTTCGTTGCTACCTTTACCCAAATGACCCAGCGTAGCATCTCGATCCTCGGCGCCACCGGCTCGGTCGGCGCTTCCACGCTCGATCTGATCCGGCGCGAGAAGGACAAGTGGCGGGTCGTTGCCCTGACGGCCAATTCCAATGTCGCCGATCTGGCACTGCTTGCCCGCGAATTCGCCGCCGAAGTCGCTGTTGTTGCGGATGAAAGCCAATTGCCTGCGCTGCGCGATGCGTTGTCCGGATCCGGCATCGAGACCGCTGGCGGTCCGACCGCGCTGATTGAGGCCGCGTCGCGCCCCGCTGACATAACCATCGCTGCGATCGTCGGCTGCGCTGGCCTTGCGCCGGTGATGGCAGCAGTCGAGCAAGGCGGCACTATTGGCCTCGCCAACAAGGAAGCGCTGGTTTCCGCAGGCGACGTGCTGATCGAGGCTGTCGCGCGCCACGGCGCAACCCTGCTGCCGGTGGACAGCGAGCACAACGCCATTTTCCAGTGCCTTGCCGGAAACGATCTGGCGCAGGTCCGCTGGATCACGCTGACGGCCAGCGGCGGTCCGTTCCGCGACTGGAGCCTTGAACAGCTTGAAGCCGCGACCCCGGCGCAGGCGGTCAAGCATCCCAACTGGGACATGGGCGCGAAAATCAGCGTCGATAGCGCCACCATGTTCAACAAAGGGCTGGAGCTGATCGAGGCCTGGCACCTGTTCCCGGTGGGCCTCGATAAGCTGCGGATCATCGTTCATCCGCAGAGCATTGTCCATTCGATGGTCGAATACCGCGACGGCTCGACACTGGCGCAGCTCGGGCCCTCCGACATGCGCGTGCCGATTGCCTCGACGCTGGCCTGGCCCACGCGCATGGATACGCCGTGCGAGCCGCTTGATCTTGCAGCCATCGGCACGCTGACCTTTCGCGCGCCCGATGAGGTGCGCTTTCCAGCAACGCGCCTGGCGCGCGAGGCCGCAGAGGCGGGCGGGGCCATGCCTGCCGTGCTCAACGCGGCGAACGAAGTGGCAGTAGCGGCGTTTCTCGCCGGTCAGATTTCGTTCACGCGGATTGCGCATTATGTGGCAGATGTGCTGGCAAGCTATGCCCCTGCGCCCCCGCAATCGCTTGCCGATGTCATCGCTGTCGATGCCGAGGCGAGGGCCCGGGCGCAGTCGCTGATGGAACCTGTCCGATAATGCTCGAATCTCCTTCGTTGTTGCTCACGCTCGCTGCCTTCCTGCTGCTGCTGGGGCCGCTGGTGGTGGTGCACGAGCTTGGCCACTATCTGGTGGCGCGGCTGTTCGGCGTGCATGCCGATGCCTTCGCAGTCGGCTTCGGCAAGGAGCTGACCGGCTGGACCGACAAGCGCGGCACCCGCTGGAAACTGTGCGCATGGCCGCTGGGGGGTTATGTGCAGTTCGCGGGCGACATGAATGCAGCCTCAATGCCCGATCCGGCAGCCGACGCGCTGCCGCCCGAACAGCGCGAACGGCTGTTCCAGTTCAAGCCGCTGTGGCAGCGGAGCCTGATAGTGTTCGCGGGCCCCGTGACCAACCTGTTGTTCGCCATAGCCATTTTCGCAGCGTTCAACATGGCCTTCGGCAAAGTCGTCGCCTCGGCCGAGATCGCACGGTTCGCTGAAACTTCGCCTGCCCAGGCGGCGGGAATGAAACTGGGCGACCGGATTGTTGCGATCGACGGCCAGCCGGTGGAGAGCTTCACCGATATCCCCGAAATGGTCGCGCCTTATCCGGGCAGGACAATGTCAGTTGCCGTCAGTCGGGGCGGTGCGCCGCTGACTTTCAAGGTCCGCATTGCCGACTCACTGGAGCGCGACAAGTTCGGCAACGAAGGCCGGGTTGGCCGCCTGGGCATCGGGGCTGGCAAAGTCGCCATCGCGCCTTTGGGCCCGGTTGAATCCGTCACGCTGGCCGGACGCCAGACCTTTGGCATCATGCGCATGATGATCACCGGCCTCGGCCAGATCATCACCGGCGAACGCTCGGTCAAGGAACTGGGCGGGCCGATCAAGATCGCCAAATACTCCGGCGAACAGCTCAGCCTTGGCTGGCTGTCCTTCGCCTCCTTCGCGGCGATGATTTCAATTAACTTGGCATTCATCAACCTGCTGCCAATTCCGGCCCTCGACGGCGGGCACCTTGCTTTCTACGCGGCCGAAGCGGTGCGCCGGAAGCCACTTGGTCCGCGCAGTCAGGAATGGGCGTTTCGCACGGGACTGGCCTTGGTGCTGGCGCTGATGCTTTTCGTGACATTCAACGATATTGTCTCGCTGCCGATTTTTGGGGGCTAGGCGGTGGAGAAGTGGGATAGATAGTTGGGCGCAGTCTGCACTATCACTTGATTGGCTGGACGCCATCGGGCAGAGGGCTGCGGCTGGGCGTGGCTTGGGGGCCAAATTCGTTCAAGCAGGGGAATTGGGCCGCTGTCGCATCTGCGATGGCTGGTTGAAGTTTACAGGAATTGCTCGGCGATGACGGGATTGCATATGGTTCAAAGCACGCGATCACGTCGCAACCACCTTGTCGCGGCGGTGATGCTGGGCACCTCGTTTCTCACCGCTCCGGCGCTTGCGCAGGCCCAGGCTGCCCCTCCAGCCCCCGCAACCGCAGTACTGGCCGCTCCCGCTACCCCCCCCGTTGCAACGCCCGACACGATCCAGTCGGTCACTGTAGTCGGCATGCAGCGGCTCGAGCCCGATACCATCCGCAGCTACATCCGCTTGCGCTATGGCACGCCGTACAGCCAGGTCGCTGCTGACCAGGCGCTGAAGGATCTTTACGCTACCGAGCTGTTTTCCGATGTCCAGATCCGCAACGAAGCGGGCAATGTCGTCATTGAGGTCAAGGAAAACCCGGTCATCAACCGCATCGTGCTGGAAGGCAACAAGCGCCTCAAGGAGGACAAGATCCTTCCCGAAATCAAGCTTGCGCCGCGCCAGATATTCACCCGCTCCAAGGTCCGCGCCGACGTTGCGCGGATCATCGAGCTTTACAAGCGCCAGGGGCGGTTCGCGGCGACGGTCGAGCCAAAGATGGTGCTGCTCGAACAGAACCGCGTTGATATCGTTTTCGAAGTCAACGAGGGGCCCAAGAGCAAGGTCCGCCAGATCAACATCATCGGCAATGAGGAGTTCTCAGCCGGGAAACTGCGCGGCCAGATGGTCACCAAGCAGGCAAGCTTCACGAAGCTGTTCAGTTCGAGCACCAGCTATGACCCCGACCGGATGGCGTTTGACCAGCAGAAGCTGCGCCAGTTCTATCTGACCGAAGGTTATGCCGATTTCCGCGTTGTCTCTGCCGTGGCCGAACTGACGCCGGACAAGAAAGACTTCATCATCACCTACGTGGTGGAAGAAGGAAAGCGCTACAAGTTTGCCGATGTCACGGTCGAAAGCCAGCTACGCGATTTCGACGGCGATATCGTTGCCAAGCAACTGCCGATGAAGGCGGGTGACTGGTACAATGCCAAGACGGTGGAAGACACCATCGAGCGCCTGAACCAGACCGCGGGCACCTTTGGCTATGCCTTTGCCGACGTGCGCCCGGACTACAAGCGCAACAAGGACGAGCTGACCATGGGGGTCAATTTCGTCATCGCCGAAGCACCGCGCGTTTATGTCGAGCGGATCGATGTCAATGGCAACACGTTGACTCAGGACAAGGTGATCCGCCGCGAATTCCGCATCGCCGAAGGTGACGCGTTCAATTCGCTGCAGGTCAAGCGTTCGTCCAACCGGATCAAGTCGCTGGGCTATTTCCAGGAAAAGTTCGAAGTCGAGCAGAAGCCCGGCTCCGCGCCCGACCGGATCATACTGGAGGCCAATGTCGAGGAAAAACCGACCGGCCAGCTCCAGCTTTCCGCCGGTTTCTCGTCGATCGAAAACTTTATTTTCCAGGCCTCGATCCAGCAGCGCAATTTCCGCGGACGCGGGCAGACGATCGGACTTTCGGGCTCCTATTCGAAGTATTCGAAGAGCGTCGAGGCGAGCTTCGTCGAGCCTTACCTGTTTGATCGCAATATCTCGCTTGGCGTTGATATCTATCGGCGCGACTACAACAGCTTCAGCTTCGTCGACAGCCAGCGCAACAACACCTACCAGCAGGCAACAACCGGCCTGCAGCTGCGGCTTGGCATTCCTCTGACCGAGTTTTTCACCGCCGTTGCCAGCTACACGCTGAACTATGACAACATTTCGCTGGGGTCCCAATACTTCTCGGACCGGCTGGTTCCCGGCACATCCACTTGCGAGCCGCTGCTGGCGGGGCGCTATTTGTGCGAGGCGCTTGGCAAGCGGACCAGTTCGATCGTCGGCCTGTCGCTGATCCATGACACGCTGGACAACCGTTCGCGCCCAAGCCGCGGCCACCTGATCACCGTCGGCGGCGATTTCGCCGGGCTGGGCGGCTCGGTCAAGTATGGCCGCTTGCGATTCAACGCGGCGCAATACTGGCCGGTAGGCGGCGGGTTCATTTTCTCGCTTTCGGGCGAAGGCGGGTTGATCAAGTCGTTCGACAACAGCGGCAACGAGGCCGAAGGCGTTGACGATGTTCGCCTCACGGATCGCTACTATCTCGGCGAGCCGCAAATGCGCGGCTTCGACATTCGCGGCATTGGCCCGCGGGTATTGCGCAAGCCGCTGGTAGACCACGATGGATTGCCCGAAACGCCGCTCCAGGTGATCGGCAACCGCGACAACTGGACCGATGATGCCATTGGCGGCAAGTATTACTACCTGGCAAAGGCCGAGCTGGAGATTCCGTTGGGGTCGGGCGCACGCGAGCTGGGCATTCGTCCGTCGATCTTCATGGACGTTGGGGCGGTCTGGGGCGTGCGTACGCCCAAAACGCAAGACGTGCCTGAGCCGTTCCTGATTCAGAGCCGCGATTCCTCCGGTGCCCTGCAATACTCCCAGATCGATGCGGTTGATAACAGTGGCGGCCTGTGCACGCCGACAGCATCGTCAATCGTCACGACGCCGACCAACCCGAATCCCCCCAATCCCTGCGTCACTGGCGTCAATCAGGCCTTTGGCACGACCATCCCGCCGTTTACCGAAGAATTCCTCGGCAACACCTGGAAGCCGCGCCTCGCGGTGGGCATCGGGTTCAACTGGAATTCACCGTTCGGTCCTTTCCGGATCGACTTCGCCAAGGTGCTGCTCAAGCGCAATGGCGACGATACGAAATCGTTCACATTCAACGTAGGAACCCAATTCTGATGAACATGCTTCTCAAATCCGCCTTTGCTGTCAGTCTGCTGCTCAGCGGCTCGCAGCTGGCGCTTGCCCAGAACCGCCCGGCGGCCGCCAGTTCCGGCCCGACGGTGGCCGGGCTGGGCGTCGCCAATGTCGAAGC
>JANLSP010000105.1:0-4125 GCA_031362485.1 Novosphingobium sp. | reverse complement strand
CCTCCATTTCCGCATTCGACAACGCAATGCAGCCATCGGTCCAGTCGCCGGGTATGCGGCCCGCTGGCAACGAATTTGGCTGACCGTGGATGAAGATCAGCCCGCCCGCGCTGCGGCCTTGGGCGGCGGCATAGGCGCGGTCGGCGGCATTGGGATAGGATATGTGCAGCGAGAGATAATAGCTGCTCTGGGGGTTGCCATAGTCGATGGTGTAGCGCCCTTCCGGCGTGCGCTCATCGCCCTGGAAGCGTTTGTGGCCAATGGGCGCGTCGCCGAGCTGGATTCCCGCGATGGTGTGCACCGGCCGCCCGGCGGAATAGAGAGTCATTGTCCGCGCCGCCTTTTCGACGCGGATGTAATCGATCTCGGGCAACTGCAGCGCTGGCTCGGCCTGCGCCGCACCGGTCATGAGAATCAGGACAAGCGAGGCGAGGCGGGCAGGCTTCATGTTCAGTCCACGAACGGATCGGTTACCAGGATGGTATCCTCGCGCTCCGGGCTCGTCGAGACCAGAGCGACCGGCGTCTGGATCAGTTCCTGCACCCGCTGGATATATTTGACCGCCTGTGCGGGGAGGTCTGCCCAGCTGCGCGCGCCTGCCGTCGTGCCGCTCCAGCCTTCCATTTCCTCATAGACCGGCTCCACCGCAGCCTGATCGGCGGCGTGGGCTGGCAAATGGTCGAGCAGTTTGCCGTGCAGGCGATAGCCCGTGCAGATCTTCACGCGTTCGAGCCCGTCGAGCACGTCGATCTTGGTCAGCGCGATGCCGGTGACCCCCGATATGGCGCAGGTCTGGCGCACCAGCACGGCATCAAACCAGCCGCAGCGGCGCTTGCGCCCGGTGACGGTGCCGAATTCATGGCCCCGTTCACCGAGCCGCTGGCCGATCTCATCTTCCAGCTCGGTGGGGAACGGCCCGGCGCCAACCCGGGTGGTATAGGCCTTTACGATGCCGAGCACGAAGCCGGTGGCGCTGGGGCCGAGCCCCGATCCCGAAGCCGCCGTGCCGGAGACCGTGTTCGAGCTGGTAACAAACGGATAGGTGCCGTGATCAACATCGAGCAGCACGCCTTGCGCACCCTCGAACAGGATGCGGCTGCCCTTGCGGCGCACTTCATTGAGCCGCTTCCACACCGGCTCAGCAAATTGCAGCACGAACGGCGCGATTTCGCGCAGACTTGCGAGCAAACCCGCGCGGTCTACCGGCGGATGGCCGAAACCGGCGCGAAGAGCGTCATGGTGGGCGCAAAGCCGGTCGAGTTGCGGCTCCAGCGCATCGAGGTGCGCCAGATCGCAGACCCGGATCGCGCGGCGGCCGACTTTGTCTTCATAGGCCGGACCAATGCCGCGCCCGGTGGTGCCGATTTTGCCCGCACCTGCTGCGCTTTCGCGCATGACATCGAGTTCGCCATGGATAGGGAGGATCAGCGGGCAATTGTCGGCAATCGCGAAATTGTCGGTGGTTATAGCCACGCCCTGGCCTTCCAGCTTGGCGATTTCCTCGCGCAGGTGCCAGGGATCGAGCACCACCCCGTTGCCGATGATCGACAGCGTGCCGCGCACGATGCCCGAGGGCAGCAGGCTGAGCTTGTAGGTCTTACCGCCCACCACCAGCGTATGCCCGGCGTTGTGTCCGCCCTGAAACCGCACCACGGCATCGGCGCGGCTGGCCAGCCAGTCGACGATCTTGCCTTTGCCCTCATCGCCCCACTGGGCGCCGATCACGGTGACATTGGCCATGGATACGAGTCTCCACCTGCCAGGTGGATCCACAGCGCCCTTCGACAGGGCTCGGCGCTGGGATGGGCCGGAAGGGCCTGGGCGGCCCGATATGCGCTGCGCGCCCTAGAACCAGAGTCTGGCTCAAGTCAAGCAAGAGGGGTGCCCGTTTGAAATCTCTCGCTTGCGACAAGTCGCTTGCGGACGTTTACCCAGGGGGCTTGCCCCGTTGCTTTTCTACAAGGAAGTCCTTTGCGTCGCTCGACGCCTCAGCCAGATCCATTATGATATCGATGACTGCACCGTCGATTGCTTCCGGTGTGTCTAATGGACACGTCTCTCCGGAGAGGTGAATGGTTGCCCCGCATTTATCGCAGGAGACAGAAACCTCGGTCAATACATTACCTCCATGGTGTGGAGGGAGCATATACTAAGCGAAGACTGATCGCGACCGGCAATCTGTTTAACTTCAAACCGAGACACCGCCGGGCGAACAGTTGTATTACCCCTTCGGCTGCTGCTCCACCAACCGGATATTCAACTCGCGCAGTTGCTTGGCTGAAACCGGCCCCGGCGCGCCCATCATCAGGTCTTCGGCTTTCTGGTTCTTCGGGAAGACCACGACTTCGCGGATATTCGGTTCATCGGCCAGCAGCATGACAATGCGGTCCACCCCCGGCGCCGAGCCGCCATGCGGGGGAGCGCCATACTTGAAAGCATTGATCATGCCGGCGAAATTGGCGTCGACATCCTCGCGGCTGTAGCCGGCAATCTCGAAGGCCTTGTACATGATGTCCGGGCGGTGGTTGCGGATCGCACCGGAGCTGAGCTCCACCCCATTGCAGACGATGTCATACTGCCAGGCCTTGATCTGGAGCGGGTCCATCGTCTCGAGCGCCTCGAGTTCGCCCTGCGGCATGCTGAAGGGGTTGTGGCTGAAGTCGATCTTCTTCGCGTCCTCGTCGTATTCAAACATCGGGAAATCGACGATCCAGCAAAACCGGAATTCACCTTCGCTGATCAGACCAAGCTGTTCGCCCACCCGTGCCCGGGCGGCACCAGCCAGCTTGGCGGCCTGAAGCTCCTTGCCTGCCGCGAAGAAGCAGCCGTCATCGGGGCCGAGGCCCAGGGCTTCATAAAGCGCGAGCATGCCCTCCTCGCCGTGGTTCTTGGCAATCGGCCCGCCGAATTCGCCGCCCTTGCGGGTGACATAGCCAAGCCCCGCATGGCCCTCGCCGCGCGCCCATTCGTTCATGTCGTCAAAGAACTTGCGGCTCTTCTCCGCAGTGCCCGGAGCGGGGATCGCGCGCACGGCGCCGCCGCCGCCGACGATTTTCTCGAACAGGCCGAAGCCTGATTTTTCGAAATGGCTGCCGACATCATGGATAATGATCGGATTGCGCAGATCGGGCTTGTCCGACCCGTATTTCAGCATCGATTCGGCGAAGGGAATGCGCGGGAAAGTGCCCGCCGGGGTCACCGACTTGCCGCCCGAGAATTCTTCGAACACGCCCGCCAGCACCGGTTCAATGGTATTGAACACATCGTCCTGCGTCACATAGCTCATCTCGAAATCGAGCTGGTAGAATTCGCCGGGTGAACGATCCGCGCGGGCGTCCTCGTCGCGGAAACAGGGCGCGATCTGAAAGTATTTGTCGAACCCTGCCACCATCAGCAGCTGCTTGAACATCTGCGGCGCCTGCGGCAGCGCGTAGAACTTGCCCGGGTGGATGCGGCTGGGGACCAGATAATCGCGCGCGCCTTCGGGACTGGAGGCGGTGAGGATCGGCGTCTGGATTTCGTTGAAGCCCTGCGCCACCATGCGGGCCCGCAGCGATGCGATCACTTTGGAGCGCAACATCATGTTGGCATGCACTTTTTCGCGGCGCAGATCGAGAAAGCGGTATTTGAGGCGGATATCCTCGGGATATTCCTGCTCGCCGGCGACCGGCATCGGCAGTTCCTCGGCGCGCGACTGCACCGTGACGGCGCGGGCATAGACTTCGACCTCGCCGGTCGCGAGATTGGCATTGGCGGTTCCCTCGGCGCGTGCCTTGACCGTGCCGTCAATGGTCACGACGCTTTCCGCGCGCAGCCCTTCGAGCACGGCGAGCGCCGGGCTGTCGCTGTCGGCGACGATCTGGGTCATGCCGTAATGGTCGCGCAAGTCGATGAACAAGACCCCGCCATGATCGCGCTTGCGGTGGATCCAGCCGGACAGGCGGACTGTGGCGCTAACGTCGGCCGCAGCCAGCGCGCCGCAGGTGTGTGATCGATAGGCGTGCATCGAAACTCTTTCCAAACAGGCTGCGATGTTGCAGGGGAACCGCGCGGCTAACAGGCGATGGCCGCGTTTTTGTCAAGCCGAAGGCTCGCACGGGCCTATCTACAGAAATGAACTATGAA
>JANLSP010000041.1:0-6115 GCA_031362485.1 Novosphingobium sp. | reverse complement strand
CGACGGGCCGCTTTCGACCACTTACGGCACGCTGCGGAACCCGCTGCATCAAGCCTGGCTCAATGCAGCACAGCAGGCCGGCTACAGCCTGACCGAGGACTATAACGGCTTCCGCCAGGAAGGCTTCGGCCGCATGGACATGACCGTGCGCGATGGCACTCGCTGTTCGGCCGCCAAGGCCTATCTCTATCCGGCGCGCAAACGACCGAACTTGCGGGTCATCCAGCATGCCTTGGTCACCCGGATTCTGTTCGAAGGCAGGCGGGCTGTGGGCGTGGAATATGAGCGCCAGGGCAAGCTGCGCCAGCTGCACGCTGATCGCGAAGTAATCCTCTCGGGTGGTCCGATCAACTCGGTGCAATTGCTCAAGCTCTCCGGGATAGGACCAGCGCAGGAGCTGAGTGAACTCGGCATACCCGTGCTGGCCGACCGGGCCGGGGTCGGCGCCAATCTGCAGGATCATCTTGAATTCTATTTCCAGATGGCCTGCACCAAGCCGGTCACGCTCTATGGCCAGGCAAACCTTTTCGGCAAGGCGCGGGCGGGTGCGCAGTGGCTGTTCTCACGCAACGGTATCGGAGCGACCAGCCATTTTGAAAGCTGCGGATTCATCCGCAGCCGCTCAGGGATCAAGTATCCCGACATCCAATATCATTTCTTCCCGATGGCAATAAATTATGACGGATCGTCGCTTGCAAGTGAGCATGGCTTTCAGGCCCATGTCGGCCCGATGCGCTCCAAAAGCCGGGGCAGTGTGACGCTGCGCAGCGCCGATCCGCATGACAAACCGAGAATTCTTTTCAACTATATGAGCCACCCCGATGACTGGGACGAGATGCGCGCCTGCGTTCGGCTCACCCGTGAAATCTTCCAGCAGCCAGCGTTTGCCCCCTGGCGCGGGCGCGAGATCAAGCCGGGAGTGGAATGCACAAGCAATGAGGCCATCGATGCCCTCATCGCGCAGCATGTCGAAAGCGCGCTGCATCCCTCCTGCACTTGCAAGATGGGCGCGGCGGACGATCCGTTGGCGGTGGTTGATCCGGAGCTAAAGGTGATCGGCGTCGAAGGCCTGCGGGTGATTGACAGTTCGGTCATGCCTTCGATCACAACCGGCAATCTCAACGCGCCGACAATCATGATTGGCGAGAAGGGTGCAGACCACGTTTTGGGCAAGCAGTTGTGCGCTCCCTCAAACGCGCCCTATTACGTCGCGCCCGATTGGCAGTCCGCACAACGATGACTGGTTTCATTCAAGAGCCCGCCCGGCAGATCGACGTGATCCGCGAAACCGATGTGCTGGTCGTCGGCTCCGGCCCCGGTGGGTTGGCGGCGGCGCTCGCCAGCGCGCGGGCCGGTGTCGAGACGGTGCTGCTCGAACGCTACGGCTGTTTCGGGGGAAATATCACCCAGGTCGGGGTCGAAGGCTTTGCCTGGTACCGCCACCCGCTAACCATCGACAGCGAAGGCATTGGTCGCGAGTTTGAGGAACGTGCCAAGACCATGGGTGCGGCGATGCCTGAACCCCAATCCATCAGCCACAGTCTGGACGCCGAAGCCTTCAAATTCGTTGCCGACACGCTGATCGAAGAGGCGGGTGTCCTCCCGATGCTCCACCGCATGTTCGTCGCCCCGATAATGGAAGGCGACACGATTGTCGGCGTGATCGTCGAGAGCAAGGCCGGCCGCGAGGCGATCCTTGCCAAGCGCGTGATCGACGCGACCGGGGATGCGGACATCGCCCATCGCACGGGCGCGCCGACACACAAGCATCCGGTCGACGAAATGATGTCGGTCTCGGTGATGTTCTCGATGTGCGGGGTAAACAAAACGCGGTTTATCGAAGCGGTAAAAGCCGATCCGCAAACTTACAGCGACTGGGCCGCAGGCGGCGAATGGGAAGTGACGACGAGCGGCAAGGAAGATCAGATGTTCTCGCCATTCTTGCGCAAACCTTTCCAAAAGGCGCTGGAAGCAGGTCTGATCCCTGATAGCGTAAAAACAATGGCGGGCACGTGGGGCACGGTCTCGGACCAGGGCGATCTCACCTATTTGAACATGGTGCACCTCTATCTCGACGGCACTGATCCCGATGCGCTGACACATGGTGAAATGGCGGGCCGCAAGCAAGCGATGCATGCAGTGAATGCGCTCAAGACCTTCATGCCCGGCTGCGAGGACGCCAAGCTTCGCAATTTTGGCATGACGCTCGGCATACGTGACACCCGTAAGATCGATGCGGTGTACAACATGACCGATGACGATGTGCGCGGACAGGCGCGATTTGAAGACAGCATCGGCATCTTCCCGGAATTCATCGACGGTTATGGCTATCTCATCTTGCCGACTACCGGGCGCTTTTTCCACCTGCCCTACCGCGCGATGCTGCCCAAAAAAGTAAAGAGCCTGCTTGTCACTGGCCGCGCGATTGGCGGGGATAAAGTGAGCCATGCAGCAGTGCGCAACATGATGTGCTGCGCGGTGGCCGGGCAGGGGGCTGGGGTTGCTGCGGCGATCGCCATAAAAAGTGGCCGAAATTTCACGGAAGTCGATTTGCAGGAAGTCCAGCGGGAATTGCGCCGACAAGGTGCACGCATTGCTTAGCATGGGGGATGAAAAGTTGACCCGAGACCAAACCAAATGGCTCATCCTTGCGCTTGCTGCGCTCACCATCATGGGGAGCTATTATACCTATGACAGCATCGCGCCGGTGGCGGGGTTGTTGCGCGATCAACGGGGATTTACGCAATCGCAGATCGGACTTCTCAATGCAGTATTCAATCTGCCCAATATTGCTCTTGCCCTGGTCAGCGGCATTCTTATCGATCGGATCGGCGCGGCGATGGCGATATTGATAGCGGCAATAATCTGCACAGTTGGTGCCGTGCTGACTGCGATTGGCGATCCATTTGAACTGATGCTGCTTGGCCGATTGTTGTTTGGACTGGGCAATGAAACGCTCTACATCGCGCTGCTTGTTGGTATTGCGCAATGGTTCCATCTAGGCGGCGGTGCGCTTGCGATAGCGCTGTTCTTCTCGATGGCGCGAGTGGGGTCATACAGTGCGGACAAATCGACGAGCTGGTTTGCGGATGTCTATGCGGCGGGATGGCAGGCCCCCCTGTGGCTGGCAGCGGGATTTACTGCGGTCGGCGTTGTAACTGCATTTTTCTATTTCCTCATCGACAAACGCTTGCCGCATCTGCGCGCGGCGGGACAGAAATCGGATCGTTTCGCGCTGAAGGACTTGACTGGGTTCAGTCGGTCCTTCTGGTATATCCTCTGGCTGAATGTATTGTTTGCCAGCGTCTTCTTCCCGTTTCGCTCGACCTTTTCGATCCAGTATTTTCAGGATGTGAAGGGCATGAACCTGGCCGATGCTGGCACGGCGAATTCCTATGTGTTTGCCGCTGCGATTTTTGCCACTCCGGTCTTCGGCATGATCGCGGACCGGATCGGACGGCGTGCCACATTGTTAACGATTGCCGCATCGCTGATGCCGCTAACCTTCCTGATCCTCGCCACCACCAGCTACAGCCTGTGGGTAACGACCGCGCTGATGGGAATCAGCTTCTCGGTCATTCCCGCAGTCATTTGGCCGTCCACCGCGATGTTGGTGGAAAGGCACCGGGTCGGCACAGCGTTTGGGTTGATTAACATGATTCAGTCGCTCGGGCTCGCTGCAGCCAATTATGGAGCCGGCTGGCTCAACGATGCCTTCAAGGCGGGGAAGGCTAACCCACAAGGCTATGACGCAATGCTGATCCTGTTCGCATCGCTCAGTTTGATCGCGTTTCTGTCCACCTTGCTGCTGCTCTTGCGGGAACGACGTCAGCCGGGCGGTGGGATCGAGTCCCGCTTGATCGGCCAAGTTGATGGAAACATGCAACGCCACTGAACATTCTCGGGCCATCGCGAAAAGGCTTTGGCACTTTGAAGCGACATCGCCTGGATATTAGGGCAGGTTATGCTGACTATCCAGGAGCCTGACACAATGAGACTGCCGCAGGAATTCGATCTACATGCGCTGGAAGTGTTTGTAATGACGGTCGAATTGGGGGGCATGTCGCAGTGCGCAGCGCACTTGCAGGTCACTCAGTCGGCGGTTTCGCAGAATATCGCCAAGCTTGAGGCTGGCATTGGCGCGCCGCTCTTTGACCGGACAATGCGCCCACTCGGTCTAACCGTGAGTGGTAAGGAGCTGTATGCACGCGGCCAGAGTCTGATCGAGCAGGCCCGATCTACCTATGACGCCGTGCGAGAGGGCGCTAATCTGCCGATTTCCAGCATCACTGTCGCGATGTCTTTCAGTCTGGCCAATCAGTTGACCGTGCCGATTTTGAGCAGCCTGGGACACCGCGCTGAACGGTGGAATATCCGCTCCGGCATTTCGATGGAGCATCAGGGAGGGTTTCTGGCGCGCGATATCGATATGTTGGTAACGGGCAGCTTCAATATGGAACACCGCGATACGGTGGAACTCCACCAGGTGTTTGAAGAGAACTTTATCCTGATATTTCCACAAGGATATCGCGAACAGGTCGATCTTCCCGGACGACTGCCTAGCCTGCCATTCATCCGCTTTTCAAGGCTTACCGGCATGGGTCAGCAGATCGAGCGTCAGATTACCCGGATGAAATTGAAACTGCCGCAAACAATCGAGATTGAATCGTCGCATCAGCAACTGGCACTTGTCGCGGCGGGGCTTGGCTGGACGATAACGACGCCTGTCTGCCTGGCTGCCGTCCAGGAACTTTTGCCGCAAGTCCGGGCCGAGCCGATGATGCGTGGGCGGTTTGCTCGACAAGTGCAAATCGTTTCGCGTGCGCATGAATTGGGCGATATCCCAAGGATCATGGCAATGCGATGCAGCCGTGCTTTGCGCGAAGTGATCATGCCTCCGCTCAACAGCGCCTACCCCTGGATGGCAGAGCAATTAATCTGGCCCGAGTCGGCAGAGGTCTAAGGCTGCTCCAAATTCCTCGCTGCCTCCTGCCAGAAACGTATCAGCCCCGCACTGAAGCTCGCTGGTACATAGGCCTCGCAGCTATCATGGCTTACTACGTGCAGACGCACGTTAACGTGGTCGATGATCGTGGCAGCACTGCATTCAGGCGCAAAATCCGGAGACTCGGCGTTGAACACACCGCCCTCCATAAGTAGTGTTCGCCATCCCGGGCCGGACACACGAACGCGCGAGATGCCACCGCCTATGGCGGTGAGCGCGCCGTCTTCTGCGAGCGCGGCGGCAATTGCGTCCGCGTCGCCTTCAATCAACCAGGCGGTAGGCTCAAAGCGGATTGCGCGTAACGCGTCACTTCCGGCAGAGCGGCCCGCTTTCGGGAGCGCAAAACCGGTTGCGGCCTCAAACCGTTTGGCGACCTCTTGTGGATTGCTCCAAATCTCGAGGAGGTGCAGCGGCGAGACGGGGAGGACCGTGATCGTAACATCAGTCACGGAAACGCTCTCCCGCGGCATCATAGAAATGCGGAGGCACGACCCGGACACGCGCCTTCTTTCCGCGTGTGGGCGATGTCGCAATCAACACCTCACCGTTACGCTGAAATCCGTCCACCAATAATCCGAGCGCAATCGAGCCGCTTTCCATAATGCGGCATCCAGCCGCGCTGACATGGCCTTCAGCGGATATGCCTTCATGCCTGACCAACATTGATCCTTCGGGAATATCGCCCTCGATCGCTTCAAGTCCGACCAATTGGCGCCGCCCTGGTTCGGACAATGCAGGCCGGGTCAAACCCGAAGCACCGATAAAACCGCCCGCCTTGTTGAGCATCCTGTCCAGCGCGAGATCGTGTGGCGTCATTCGCCCATCAATTTCACCGCCGACGACAAGATGTCCCTTTTCGATGCGCAAAAACTCCATCGCTTCCATGCCGTAGGGGCAGCCGCCCTGCGCGGATATTTGCTCTTCGCATGCAGCCCATACAGGTGCGGCATGGCTTGCCTCGATATAGATTTCAAACGCACGCTCACCGCTATAGCTGGCTGCGAGGATGATCACTGGCACGCCTGCGATGGTGCCAGGCATTGCAGACATGTGGCGCGGCGGTTCTTCAGCAATCAGCGCAGACAGCGCTGATCTCGCGCCCGGCCCTGC
>JANLSP010000623.1:0-1772 GCA_031362485.1 Novosphingobium sp. | reverse complement strand
TGGAATAATGGCGGATGCTCCGCTCAGCGGCTTGAAGGTACTGGTCCACGCCGGGGGCGTAGCGGCCGCCTATGCCGCGCGTATGTTGGGTGTGCTGGGTGGCGAGGTCACGCTGATCGAGCCGCCAAAGGGCACACAGTTGCGCCGCGAGCCGCCCTTTCTGCCGGGCAGCGAAGTTTCGGCGCTGTTCGCCTACTTGGCCGCCGGGATGGCCAGCCGGACTGTTGATCTTGCCGGTGCTGAAGGCCGCGCGACGCTGGGCACGTTGCTGAGCGAGTGCGACATCTTCATCGACGATACGCCACTGGCCGATCGCACAGGCCTGGACCTCGACGAGGCGAGCATCGCCGCCAGCCATCCTGATTTGATCCATGTCTCGGTGCTTCCCTTCGGCGCATTCGGCCCCAAGGCTGGCTGGAAGGGCGAGGAAATCAATGTCCTCCATGCCTCGGGCGAAGGATATCTCCTGCCCAATGGCCTGACCTGCGAGCTCTTTCCGGGTCGTTCGCCGGTCAAGCCATATGGCCATTTCACCGAGATGCAGGGCGGCCTCGCAGCGGCGCTGGGCGCGCTGACGGCGCTGTGGGCGCGCGATAAACTTGGCGGGCAATATGTTGACATCTCGAGCCAGGACGCCGGGCTTGCGGTGGGCGCGTTCGCCATCCAACGGCTGGGCGATGGCTCGGTCGAACACCGGGTCGAGCGCTCATTCCGCTATGGCGGGGTGATCCCCTGCCTTGATGGCCATGTCGAACTGCTGACACTGGAACAGAGGCAGTGGGACGGACTTGTGACACTGCTCGGCGATCCCGAATGGGCGCTCGATCCCGCGCTGGCCGATTCGCTGGAACGCAGCCGCCGCGGCCCCGAACTAAACCGCCATATCCGGGCCTGGGCTGCCACGCGCCGGGTCGAAGATATCGTGCGCGAGGGCCAGAAGCTCTCGGTGCCGCTGGCAAAATACTATACCCCCGCCGAAGTTGTCCGCGATCCGCACGAGCAGGAGCGCGGGCTGTTCCAGCCGGTCGATATTGCCGGAGCGGGCGTGCTCGACATGCTGGTCTCGCCCTTTCATTTCGATGGTGCACCACTGGCGCTTGCCGGGGGGCCACCGGCATGAAGCCACTTGATGGCATCCGCATTGCCGATTTTACTGTGCACAACGCCGGCCCTTTCGCCACGCACCTGATGAGCCAGCTCGGCGCGCAAGTGATCAAGATCGAGAGCGCCATGCGGCCCGATGCGTTTCGCAAACCGCACCCGGTCTATGGGCGCATGGGCCCGGCAACCTTCGATCAGGTCGCCTCGACCAAGCTGTCCGTGCGGATCAATCTCAAAAAGCCGGAAGGCATTGCGCTCGCCAAGCGTCTGGTCGCGGTAGCCGACGTTGCAGCCGAAAGCTTCCGCCCCGGCGTCATCGGCCGACTGGGGCTGGGCTATGAGGCGCTCAGGGCAGTGAAGCACGACATAGTTATGCTCTCGGTTTCCTCTTCTGGCCAGAACGGGCCAGATTCGCATTTTGCCGGCTATGCGCCGCTGTTCGGCGCCTGGGGGGGCCTCAGCGCGCTGTCCGGCTTCGCTGATGGACCGCCGGTCGAGATGCGCCATGTGATGGATCACACAGTGGGGATGAACGCGGCAGTCGCGGTGATGGCCGGATTGAATCGCCGCCGCGTCACCGGCCTTGGCAGCCATATCGATGTCGCCGCGCGAGAGGTCGCCTCTTCGCTGATCGGCGAGGCGTTGCTGCTGGCGGCTGCGGGGGTCGAGGA
>JANLSP010000613.1:0-1521 GCA_031362485.1 Novosphingobium sp. | reverse complement strand
CCGGGAAAGTGACATGGGCATTGGCCCGCGCCACGCTGACTTCGCCGGTCTCGAGCGGCTGGCGCAGCGAATCGAGCACCGCGCGCTGGAATTCGGGCAATTCATCGAGGAACTGCACGCCCAGATGCGCGAGGCTGACCTCGCCGGGGCGCACCTTGAGCCCGCCGCCGGTGAGCGCCGCCATCGAGGCCGAGTGGTGCGGCGAGCGGAACGGGCGGGCCTTGCTGATCCGGCCGTCTTCCAGGGTGCCGGCGATCGAGGCGACCATCGAAACTTCGAGCGCCTCGGCGGGCGTGAGGTCTGGCAGGATGCCGGGCAGGCATGCGGCGAGCAGGCTCTTGCCCGCCCCGGGAGGCCCGATCATCAGCAGATTGTGCCCGCCGGCCGCCGCGATCTCCAGCGCGCGCTTGGCGGTCTCTTGACCCTTGACTTGCGCCAGATCGGGGCCGCGCGCTGCCATTTGCGCTTCGCCGGGTTCGGGCAAGGGGAGCACCTGCGTGCCCTTGAGGTGATTGAGCAGGCTTACCAGATCAGGCGCAGCGACAATCGGAATGCCGCTCGCCCAGCGCGCTTCGGCGCCTTGCGCCGCCGGGCAGATCAGGCCCATGTCGGCGCTGCTGGCGTGAATCGCCGCGAGCAAGACGCCGGGAGTCGCCATGATCCGGCCATCGAGCGAAAGCTCGCCCACGGCGACATAGTCACCCAGTTGCTCGGCATCAGTGACGCCCATCGCTGCAAGCAGCGCCAGCGCAATCGGCAAGTCGTAATGCGAGCCTTCCTTGGGCAGGTCGGCAGGGGACAAATTGATCGTGATCCGCTTGGGCGGGAACGACAGACCCATCGCGGCGAGCGCGGCGATGACCCGCTCGCGGCTTTCGTTCACCGCCTTGTCGGGCAGGCCGACGACATTAAAGCGCGGCAAGCCGGGGGCAATCTGACACTGCACTTCGACCGAGCGCGCTTCGAGCCCGAGATAGGCGACTGTCGATACCAGCGCGACCAAGCAAATTCCCCCTGCAAATCCCGCAGTTTGATGCCCCAGCAGGCGCGGACTGTCGAGAGCAGAGAATCACGGCAAACCCCATCTTAACCTTCGCCGTGAGGATTCGCGCAAGGCTGATGGGCGCAATGAACCTGTCATGCGCTCCTTTGCCGCCCTGATCCTTGCCCTGATCGCGATTACCGCGCAGCCGCTGATGTCGTCGGCAGCTTTCGCACAGGAAATCGTCTATCAGGAAGTCACCGAGGACATCGTCGAGGTTCCGGCGAGCGGCAGCGAGCGTTTCGTCGAGGCCCACCCAGCGCCTGCTGTTCCCGCTGGGATCGCCGCCTATGGCCCGTTCCGCGTGCTGGATAGCACTCGCGCCGCGCTGGTCGATGCGACCAACGAGCGCTCGCCCGGCCAGTTCACCGCGATGCTGCGCGCCTATCCCGGCATTAAAGTGCTGGAGATGGTCGAATGCCCCGGCACAGACGATGACCGCGCGAATTTGCGGCTCGGCCTGATGATCAATGCCCGGG
>JANLSP010000575.1:0-5287 GCA_031362485.1 Novosphingobium sp. | reverse complement strand
CATCGATGCCGGCGCGTGGCAGCAGCCGCGGCTGATGGCGTTCCTGCAGGCGCAGGGAAATATCGAACCGGCCGAGATGGCGCGCACGTTCAACTGCGGCATTGGCATGGTGCTGGCGGTTGCGGCGGGCGATTTTGCCGGCGTGCAGGCCGATCTCGAAGCAGCCGGTGAGACCGCTCACGTTATCGGTGCGATCGAGGCCGGGACGCGCGGTTGCACCGTCCAAGCCAGCACCGATGTCTGGAGCGCACGCGAAGCGTGGGAAGCCATCCACCTTGGCTGAACGCGCTCGCGTCGCCGTGCTCATATCGGGCAGCGGCACCAATATGGCAGCGCTGCTCTATGCCTCTCGCGCCCCAGACTGCCCTTATGAGATTGTGCTTGTCGCCGCCAACGATCCACAAGCGAAGGGTCTGATCCTCGCCGAGGCGGAAGGTGTGCCAATCTTTGCACTCGGCCACAAGGGGATGGAACGCGCCGCGCATGATGCGGCAATGGACGCCGCGATTCGCGCGAGCGGCGCCGAATGGGTCGCGCTGGCTGGTTACATGCGGATTCTCACACCTGGCTTCGTCTCAGGCTGGGCAGGCCGCATGGTCAACATCCACCCCTCACTGCTGCCGAAGTATCCGGGCCTCCACACCCACGAAAGCGCGCTGCAAGCGGGCGATTCGCATGGCGGATGCACCGTCCACCTCGTCACCGCCGAGCTCGACGACGGGCCGATGCTGGGCCAGACGGCAGTTGCCGTGCTGCCTGGCGACACGCCGGAAACCCTCGCCGAGCGGGTGCTGATCGCCGAGCATCAGCTCTATTCGCGGTGCCTCGCCGCGCAGGTGACCCGCGAGAACTCGACCGAATGGCGGCTGGAACAGGTCCGCGCCCGCGCCATGGCGCTTGCCGAGGCGGAAGAGACGCTGTCGCACGGCATGCCCTGTTTCGGCATTATCAAGGGCAAGAAATTCGCCTATGTTTCGATCAACCACCACAGCGACGGCAAGCTGGCGCTTCTGGTCAAGATCAGCGGGCTGGATGAGCAGCAACAGCTGATCGAGAATGATCCGGAGCGTTACTATCGCCCGTCCTATTTCGGCAATGACTGGATCGCCATCCGCCTCGACCGCGCAGATACTGACTGGGACGCAATTGCCGACTGGCTGGCGCGGTCATGGCGCAGCGTAGCGCCGAAACGGCTCACCGCGCTGCTGGATGCGGCGGCCGAGTTCTAGATCTCCGAATAGTCCACCAGCGGCCGGCTCTCGCGGGTACCGCGATAATGCTTGTCCGGCTCATTGGGGTCACCTGAGATCAGCACATAGTCGTCGTGCACCTCGATCAGCGTGCCGACAAACGGGAAGCCCTCAAGACTGCCGGTGACGCGGTAACTCACCGAATCGCCGACCTTGAAGGTCTTCTCATCGAAGTTGAATTCAAACGGGCAGGCCTCGCCGTCGGTTGCACCCATGCCTTGCATCGCAAATCTCCTTGGTTAGCCAATGCTAGCACAGATCCTCCCCATTTTGCGAAGTCAAATGGGGAGGTGGCAGCCCGTCAGGGCTGACGGAGGGGTGTCAAGGTCGGCCTCCAGGCCCCTCCGTCACGCCTTCGGCGCGCCACCTCCCCATTTGCGCTGGCGCGAAAAAGGGGAGGACCAGATTGGCCGGTTTGTCAGCCGACGATTTCTTCCGGCTTGAAGAAGAAGGCGATCTCGATCGCGGCGTTCTCGTCGCTGTCCGAGCCGTGAACCGAATTGGCTTCGATCGATTCGGCCAATTCCTTGCGGATCGTGCCTGCTTCCGCGTTTTCCGGGTTGGTTGCGCCCATCACGTCGCGGTTGCGCTGCACGGCATCTTCGCCTTCGAGCACCTGGACCACGACCGGGCCGGATATCATGAAGCTGACCAGATCATTGAAGAACGGGCGCTCGCGGTGGACGCCGTAGAAGCCCTCGGCCTGATCCTTGGTCATGTGAATGCGCTTGGAAGCGACGACGCGCAGGCCGGCTTCTTCCAGCATCCTGGTGACCGCGCCGGTCAGGTTGCGGCGGGTGGCATCGGGCTTGATGATCGAGAAAGTGCGGGTAACCGCCATGAAAAAGTTCCTTGCGAGGTTGATTGTTCTTGAATGGCGCGCCCCTAGCGGGGATCATGCTGCGCTGCAAGGTTCAGGCCGCACGCGGCACGGCATTGTCCCGGCAACTGCCTTGTGCAATCTTGCATTGCTTAGGAGGGATCAAGCCCATGCAGTTGCAACACAATCGCTTGTCGCGCCGTGCTTTTGCAAGTGGCGCAATTGCCGCCGCAATGGCTGCAGGGGCCAGCAGCACCAGGGCAGCAGACGCACTCAGGCCGACTCCAGCACAGACCATTGGCCCATTCTATCCGATCCAGCGCCTGTCGGAACATGACGCCGACCTGACCCGGATCGCCGGGCACGCGAATCGCGCAAAGGGCACTGTCATCGAAGTAACCGGCCGAGTGCTTGACCGGTTTGGTCATCCAATTCGCGGGGCACGCCTCGAAGTATGGCAATGCAATGCCAGCGGCCGCTATGCCCACCCCAACGAAGTGTCGACAACCCCGCTCGACCCCGATTTTCAGGGATTTGCCGCCGTGGCGACAGACCGTCAGGGCGAATGGCGGATCACTACGATCAAGCCGGCCGGCTATGATTCCCCGATCGGTTGGCGCACTCCCCACATACATTTCGACGTATCGGGACGCAGTCAGCGGCTTATCACGCAAATGTATTTCGCGGATGAGGAGGCAACCAACCAGCGGGACGGCCTCTATAAGGAGCTTATGGGCAGTGCCGTTCGGACCGTTGCAAGGGCTGACGGCGTCGGACGCTATAACTGGGATATCGTTCTAATGGACGGTTAGCTGGCGGGAAAATTCACGGCCCCTCGACCCATTTGCCGCCTTCCTGTTTCCAGAACTTGCGCTCGACGCCGTCACGGGTGCCAAGCATCCGCCAGCAATCGCGCGCGCCTTGCAGGGTGGCTTCGTCGAACAGATAGAAAGTGCGCGCAAACTCGCCCTCGCGCCACTGGCCATCGGCAATGGCGAGGAACTGCGCGCCGTTCACAGGCTCGGTCGCAGTGGATAGCAGGATCGGCTGGCGCTCCGCATGCTTGTCGCCAGCCATGCCGTGGGCAAGGAATGTTTCGGGCAGCCGCGTCCACAGCGCATCGCCGATCCGCGCCAATTGCGCTTCATCGCAGGAAACTACCAACATCCGCTCCCCCGCCTTCATCGCCGCGCGCGCAATCAGCGGCAGCGCCGCCTCGGCAGAGTCACGGCTGAGCTGGTAGAAATCAACTCTCACAGTTATCCCGCACATAGCGGTCGATCAGCCGCACGCCATAGCCGGTCGCGCCCTTGTCCCAGGTCGCGCCCGGCTTGTCGGCCCAGACCATGCCGGCAATGTCGAGGTGCGCCCAGGGAGTGCCCTTGTTCACGAAGCGCTGGAGGAACTGCGCGGCGGTGATCGAGCCGGCGTATTTGCTGCCCATGTTCTTCATGTCGGCAATCGGGCTGTCGATCATCTTGTCATAGGCTTGTCCCATCGGCAGACGCCACAGCCGCTCGCCGCACGCCTCGCCGGCGGCGATGATCTTTGCCGCAAGACCATCATCGTTCGAAAAGATGCCGCCGTATTCATTGCCCAGCGTGGCGATGATCGCGCCGGTCAGCGTCGCCAGATCAACCACGGACGAGGGGGCGTATTCCTTCTGCACCCAGGTCAGCGCGTCGCACAGCACCAGCCGCCCTTCGGCATCGGTGTTGATCACTTCGACGGTCTGCCCCGACATCGAGGTCACGACATCGCCGGGCCGCTGCGCCAGGCCATCGGGCATGTTTTCAACCAGCCCGCAGATGCCGACCACATTGGCCCGCGCCTTGCGCAAGGCCAAGGCCAGCATCGCGCCGGCAACAGCGCCTGCGCCGCCCATGTCCCACTTCATGTCTTCCATGCCTGCCGGGGGCTTGAGCGAAATGCCGCCGGTATCGAAAGTCACGCCCTTGCCGACGAAAGCCATTGGCCCTGAGCGACTTTGGCCGCCTGGCATGCCGCCGTTCCAGACAATCGCGAGCAGGCGCGGCGGGCGCGGTGAGCCCTGACTGACCCCCAACAGCGCACCCATGCCCAGCGTGCGCATCTCGTCTTCGCCAAGCACCCGCAAGGTCAGGCCCGTGCCCTGCATCCGCGCTTCGCAGCGCGCAACGAAACTTTCGGGATAGATGACATTGCCGGGCTCGGTGACCAGTTCGCGGGTAAATTCCACGCCCTGGGCGACAGCAGCCTCGCTGGCCCATGCTGCGGCGGCATCGGCAGGCGCATTCACCACATTGACGAGATCAAGCGTCACTTTCTGATCGTCGGGCAGCTTGGTGCGATAGGCATCGTGGCGCCAGGTGCGCAGCTTGAGGCCCAGCAACAAGGCTGACACTTCAACGCCGCCAAGCCCGGACCCGGCAAGATCGAGCGTCATCGCCGTCTCGCCCGAAACGAGATACTTAGCCGCGAGCGCCGCCCCGGCCTTTTCGAGCGATCCGGCGCGGCTGCCGTTCTTGGCTCCGCCGTTCGCTTCGCCGATGCCGGCCAATGCAACGCGCACCAGCTGGCCGTCACGGGTCACGAAGCCCTCATGAATCTGACCCGCCTTGCCGGTAAATCGCGCTGCCTTTGCTCCTTCAGCCAGCACAGGTTCGATGCCTTCGGGCATGGCATCGGGCGCGGCCAGCCGGACAGTGAGCCGCGAGGCCGGAGCCGCGGGGGCAGCAAGGAACTCTATTCGCATGTTTTCTCCAGCATTTGTTTGGTGCGCTGCCCAGTTTGCCTCACGCTAGTGGACACCCGACCAATCGCCCCCGGCCTGCGTCCGGGGCGCATTGCAGTTAGGCGCGGGCAATGCGATAGGCAAGTGATGCTCCCGGGGCCGCAATTCCTCCGCCTGTACCGGCGCCTGTTCCACATGCCGGGCCTGCGACCTCTGGGCGCGGGCCTTGCGCTGGTATGCTGCGCGCTGGTTTTGACCTCCGGAATCGCCGTTGCGCAGATTGCCGAAGCTCCTCCCGCCGCCGCGCAGGAAGGCAAGGCAGTCGATTTCGAGGCGGACGCGATTGCCTATGCCGACAATGATGACACGGTGACGGCCAGCGGCAATGTCGTGCTGCGCAGCGAAGGACGGTCGGTCAGGGCCGATACAGTGACCTGGAGCCGCAAGAGCGGGAAAATCATTGCTTCAGGCAATATCCGTCTGGTCGATGCCGATGGCAACCAG
>JANLSP010000558.1:0-3856 GCA_031362485.1 Novosphingobium sp. | reverse complement strand
GAAGACAAGCTTGGCTGGCGCGGCACCAACACCGGGCCGATTTCGTTCAACAACGTCTTCCTCGATGATGATGACGTGCTGGGCGACATCCTGACCGGCGGCTTCTCGCACCGCGCGGCCAACCAGGCCAACCTGCTCGCGCATGTCGCCACTTCAGTGGGCTGCGCGCAGGGGCTGTTCGACAAGACCATCGAATACGTGCGTCAGCGCCGCCTCTATGAGCGCGACATGTCCGATCTCCAGCCGATCGGCTACTGGCTCGCCGAAAGCCATGCCAAGATTACCGCCTGCCGCGACTTGCTTTACACCACGGTGCGCGAGTTCGAGGCGGGGACAATGGCACCCGAAAAGCACAACATCTGCAAGGCCTTCATCGGTGAGACCTGCTTCGATGTCTGCGTCAAGCTGCTGCAGATGTGGGGGGGCAGCGGCATCATGAACTCAACCGGGGTCGACCGCTACATGCGCGATGCCCGGGCGAAATGCGTCGCCGAAGGCGCGACCGAAATGCACTACGCGATCATCGCCAACCAGCTGCTCCACGGCCAACCGACGCTGGTGCCGAAGAATATAGTCAAGGCCGCCGCTGCATGACCAGCGCCCTGCTGTCCCAGCCAATCACCACGCTCGACATGATCGCGCAGGCGAAGTGAACTGAGCATGGGGTTGCTGCTGAACGGGCGACCGAACGAGGCATGGCCTCGCACTTCTGTGGGAAAGCCATGTCTATTGCAGCGATAACCTTGCTCGCCTTGCTTGCGGCAATTGTGTTGTCGATGGCGTCGCGGCTCAACATCGGCCTGCTGGCAATCGCCATGGCCTGGATCATTGGCGTTTACGTTGCCGGCAGCAAGCCCGACGCCGTCATGGCCGGGTTCCCGGTCGATCTGTTCCTGACACTGTCAGGGGTGTGCTTCCTGTTTGCCAATGCCGAGCTCAACGGCACTTTCCCCGCGCTGGCGCAGCGGATCATGGGGGGCACGGCGCGCAGCCGTGCGGCAGTGCCGCTCAGCTTCTTTGCCAGCGCGATGGCGATTTCCGCCGTTGGCCCTGGAGCCATCGCCAGCACCGCGCTGATCGTGCCCCTGGCCGCCGTGATCGGCAGGCGCGCGCAGATACCCCCGATGCTGACCGCGCTGATGGTGGCGAACGGCGCCAATGCCGGCAACCTCTCGCCGATAAGTGCCGTGGGCGTGATTGCCAATTCGCGGATGGCCTCGGCAGGCCTTGGCGGGCACGAGACGGAGGTTATGCTGGCGAACCTGCTGGCCCATCTGCTGGTCTCGCTGGTCGCCTGGGCATGGTTCCTGCCGCAGCTGCGGGCGGCCGGCGCAGAGCCTGCAATCGGCGCCGAAGAATTCGGACCGAGCGAATTGACCCGCGTCCACGCGCTTACCCTTGCCGTCCTGGCGGCGTGGATCCTTGGCGTTGTGCTGTTCAAGGCAAATCTGGCATTTTCTGCCTTTGCCGCCGGCCTGGCGCTGGTTGTGCTTGGGGTAGGACAGGAGAAGGCAGCGATCGCCCGGATGCCGTGGGACATTCTGCTGATGGTATGCGGGGTCGCGACGCTGGTTGCGCTGGTTCAGGCGCACGGCGGCACCGAACTGTTCAGCGCCATGATCGCCAGCCTCGCCGGGCCGCAGTCGGTCTATGGCATCATCGCATTCGCTACCGGCGTGATTTCAACCTATAGCAGCACTTCGGGGGTGGTCCTTCCGGTATTCCTGCCGATGGTTCCAAGCCTGGCCAGCGCCACCGGAGCCGAAAGTCCGCTGGCCATCGCGCTGTCGATCAACGTCGGTTCGGCGCTGGTTGACGTCTCTCCGCTCTCGACGCTCGGTGCGCTGTGCGTGGCGGCGCTGGGCAAGGACGATGGCGACGGGCGACTCTATTTCAAGCTGCTTGCCTGGGGACTGGTGATGGCAGTCGTCGGAGCGGCGCTGTGCCAGGCAGGTGCGATGTTGCTCTGATACAGAGCGATCGCCTGACTGAGGATTTCGGCATGGCACCGGTCAGAATGGCAACACCTGCGATGGTCAGGCAATTGGCGGCAGCCCACTCGAAGTAAAAATCGCAAGGGTCGGTAATTTACCCGGGCTATCAAGCTCGTCCCATATACGGTAAACGACGAGGGCGGCCTGGTGCCCGGCGCAATTTCGGTGGCAGGGCATGATCGCAGCCCGACGTTGTCCGCCAGACGTGCAGCACGGGTCCAGGCCCGACTGTGCTGACCCCGATTGGATCTGTCTTTCAGGTCGAGGAATTTGCCCTGATGACCAACTTTGTCGACCAGTCAGAGCTTATCACCGAGGCTGAGCCACCTCAGCCGCGCGTGCCTGACACACTGGAAAGGCGTGTCTTCCGTGCGACCGCAGTCGTCATCCTGACTGTCGGCGCAGCGTATGTCTTGTGGATGCTGGTCAACCTGCTCCTTCTCCTGTTCGCTTGCACGCTGGTATCGCTCATCCTGCTTACCGTGACTCATGCCCTGCGCAGCAGGACGCGGCTGCCCTTCGGCCTGGCGCTGTCGCTAACTGTGCTTTTCTTTGTTGCGGTGGTTGGCGGGGCTTTCGTCTTTTTCGGCGCGACCATCCAGGCGGAGTTCGGCGAGCTGGCCGAACGGCTCCCGGCCGCATGGGGCAATCTCCAGGCCCGAATCCAGACTTCTCCCGTTGGAGCGGCTATTCTTGAGCGCGCGGAAAGTCTTGCTCCCAGTGGCCAGGTCGTCGTCGAGGCCGCCACGAGCGCATTGGCGGCGCTTGGCGGAGCCTTCTCGTTCCTGCTGATCGTGCTGGTGGGAGGGGTATACCTCGCCGCCCAGCCGACACTTTATGCCACCGGCATGTTGCGCCTGATCCCCACGTCTGCTCGCGCGCAATCGGCCGAAACGCTGGACGCCATCGCGGTGTCATTGAAGAACTGGCTCAAGGGCCAGGCGATCGGCATGTTGTTTGTTGGCATCGCTACGGGCATTGGGCTTTGGGCAATAGGGGTTCCCGCCGCGTGGGCGATTGCCCTTGTTGCGGGACTCGCAGAATTCGTCCCTTACCTGGGCGTCCTGGTCGCCGGAGTCCCTGCAGTCGTGCTGGGGTTTGGCCAGGGCACGGGCACCGGCCTGTGGACGCTTGCTGTTCTGTTTTTCGTTCAGCAAGTCCAGGGAAGCCTCGTCATGCCGCTCGTTCAGAACAAGATGGTCGATCTGCCGCCCGCGATCACTATTTTCGGGATCATCGCGGCGGGCATTCTCTTTGGAATTGCCGGGGTGCTTCTTGCTACGCCGCTTACGATTGTCGCCCTGGTGGCGGTTCGCCGGCTGTATCTCCACGAAGACAAGGAAGAAGTGCTTGAAAGTGGCGATGCCCCAGCCGTTACCGAGCCGATATGATCGCCCGGTAACAAGCCCTCAGCGCATGTGACGCATCAGGAATTCGTGGTCCTGCGGACTTTCGCGACCATTGTTCCGGCCAGCGCCACCCCCGCAATTGCGGCGGCAACAAGCAGTGCAGCGGTGACAGGTGGGCTGCCATCGCCCCCGCCCTTCAAGCCCGGGCGGAGGCGTTGCAGCAACGGGGTGCGCCCTGAAATTGGTTCAAACATCTCGCCCGGCCCCTCCGGATCGAGGATCTTGTTATCGGCCAGCCATTCGCGAACCGTATCGAGTTCGGGCACTTTATAAGGGCGCAAGGACCGGCCGGCCCCGCGCAGTCGTTCAATTGTCTGGATGATCGATCCGGTCTGCGCGAGCGAAGCAGCAATTGTCTCGCTATCGCAGTCCAAGTGCTCAGCGAGTAACGAGTTGCGGATATCGGCAATTTCCCCTTTTGCGCTGGCATTGGCGGCGCGCGACGCATCGATC
>JANLSP010000533.1:0-1587 GCA_031362485.1 Novosphingobium sp. | reverse complement strand
GCCACACTATCTCGTCGTCAATGCCGACGAGTCCGAGCCCTGCACCTGCAAGGACCGTGAAATCATGCGGCACGATCCGCATCTTCTGGTCGAGGGCTGCCTTCTGGCGGGCGCCGCGATGGCGGCCAATGTCTGCTACATCTATGTGCGGGGCGAATTCATCCGCGAGCGCGAGAATCTGCAGGCGGCTGTCGACCAGGCTTACGAAGCGCGGCTGATCGGCAAAAACAATATTCATGGCTGGGATTTCGACATCTACGTTCATCATGGCGCCGGCGCCTATATCTGCGGCGAAGAAACCGCGATGCTGGAAAGCCTCGAGGGCAAGAAGGGGATGCCGCGCATGAAGCCGCCGTTCCCGGCCAATGTCGGGCTCTATGGCGCGCCGACAACCGTCAACAATGTCGAATCGATCGCGGTGGCGGGCACCATCATGCGCCGCGGTGCCGCGTGGTTCGCCGGCATCGGCCGGCCCAACAATGTGGGCACCAAGCTGTTCTGCATCTCGGGCCACGTCAACAAGCCCTGCGTGGTCGAGGAGGAACTGGGCATCCCGTTCCGCGAGCTGATCGAGCGCCACGCCGGCGGCGTGCGCGGCGGCTTCGACAATTTGCTGGCGGTGATCCCCGGCGGTTCCTCGGTGCGCATGGTGCCGGCCGAACAGATCATCGACACGCCGATGGATTTCGACTCGCTGTCGAAACTGCGCTCTGGCCTTGGCACCGCGGCGGTGATCGTCATGGACAAGTCCACCGATCTCATTCGCGCCATTGCCCGCCTCGCTTACTTCTATAAGCACGAATCCTGCGGCCAGTGCACGCCCTGCCGCGAAGGCACGGGCTGGATGTGGCGCGTGCTGATCCGCATGGCCGAGGGCCGCGCCGAGAAGCGCGAGATCGACATGCTGCTCGATGTGTCAAAGCAGATCGAGGGCCACACCATCTGCGCGCTGGGCGATGCCGCCGCCTGGCCGATCCAGGGCCTGATCGCCCATTTCCGCCACGTGATCGAAGAGCGCATCGATCAATATGCCGCCAACCCCGATCACCACGGCGCCGTGCGCCACGCGGCGGAGTAGGCGATGCTGATTGGTGTGCATGGCAATCTGGGTTTGACGGCGGCCATCGCCGCGCTGGCCTTTGCTGGACCCGCGCATGCCATTGAACTCCAGCAGGTGCTGGGCGTCTGGGGCAATGCCGATGGCTCCAATGATTGCATGGCGGAGTTCGGAACCGAGATCGCGCCGGTCAAGGTCGAAGCAGATGGCGCCGGTTTCTATGTGGCTGCTTATGCCTGGGGCTGCACGGTGGCTGCTCCAAACAAGAGTGGCGATTCGATCGGTGGCAATGCGTCTTGCGGCAGTGAGGGCGACGGCGAGATCACTTCCGGTCACATCGAATTGGGATTGACGGCAACTGGCCAGCTGCTGCTGACGCGCGATGGAATGGCCGATACGCTTGACCGTTGTGTGGCCCGGCAATGACAAGGGGAGACACGTCATGTATTTCCTGCGCAAGACCTTCGAACTCGCTGTTTGCCTTCTGGGCTATTGGGTCGGCAAGGGTTTCGGCGGCTGGGGCGGCGGCA
>JANLSP010000497.1:0-4699 GCA_031362485.1 Novosphingobium sp. | reverse complement strand
ACAGCCAGCGGGACCTCCTGAAGATTCTGTTCGCGCTTCTGTGCGGTGACAACGATCGTCCCCAGCCCTTCGTCGTCATCCGTTTGCGTCACAGATTCCGCCGACTGGCCTTGCTGAGCAAAGGCCTGACTTGACCAAAGTCCGAAGACAAGGCTCGCGCCGAGAATATACGCTGCTTTCATGACTGTGTCCCCTACCTCGCCTTACGCGACCCTTATTCAAACGCTCGGGCCATCGTCCGCGTCCCGTCAACCAGCACCAAAAATCTGTATTGACTGAATGATCACTCAGTAAGTAGAGCACGAGGAGCCTGTCAATGGCTTCCTGAGCCCAGAATTGGCTATGAGATGCCTAACTGCTATCGGCTGACGACCTGAATGGAGCAAGCATGGTGAAAATAGGGGGGGGGCGCCATACCGCCCGCCGGCGCCTTATCGAGGCGGGGTACCATGTGCTGAGCAGCCGCGGATTCGAGACCAGCTCGATTGCTGGAATTATCGAGGAAGCCGGCGTTGGCGTCGGCTCGTTCTACAATCATTTCAGTTCGAAGGAGGATCTAGCGGCGGAGATTTTTGCGCTTCGCGTTGAGGATTTGGGAGCCGACCTCGAATGGGTGGCTCTGAATTCCCCGAATATGGCAGCGGCAACCTGCTATGCGTTTCGCCGGCTGATCGACCAGGTGGAAAACGACCCTGTTTGGGCGGCCTTCGTACTTCAGCTGGAGCCTAAACTCCAGTTGCTGGACAAGGTTCTGCGCCCGCATGCGCGCAAAGCGCTTTCATTCGGCATGGCGAATGGGTCTCTCGAAATCGGCGATCTGGAGGTGGCGATCACGTCAATTCACGCCGTGATGTTCGCAGTGGCGAGAGCGCTGCTCGAGCGGAAAATCGACGGCAGCCAGGCTCACGCGGCATCGCGGCTGGCGCTCCGAATGTTCGGACTTGAGTCCGTCGAAGCGCACCGCCTCTCAAAGATGACAATGCCCGAACTCATGGATGCCTTGGCGCTGCCACCACAGTCTACTGCGAACGCAACCTAAGCCGCTCGCGGCAAGCGTACGTTAACAGCCCGTCCCTTCTGGTCTGCTTTGGGCCTCGATCTCAGTCATTCTGTCCTGGCTAGCCAATTCCAGAAAGCGGGGCTGTCAATCGGATGCGGAATCGTCTCCGCCGAATGGACTTTTCGCCCTGCCTACCTTCGCCTTGCGGCATCGGCCCGGCGCAGCAGATTGCCAGCATCGACCGCTGCCAGAAACTGCACGACGCTGTCGATCCAGTGGCTGGTTTTGTCACCGCCCTGCACAGCCCGGCGATGTCGTCATCATGGACGACCTCTCAAGCCACAAGCGGGCATCGGTGCGCGACGGATCGAAGCGGCAGGCGCAACCTTGCGCTTCCTCCCGCCCTACAGTCCCGACTTCAACCCCATCGAAAGGGCCTTCTCTCGTCTCAAAGCCATGCTCAGAAAGATCGGAGTGCGGACCGTCAGCGGCCTCTGGGACTTGATCGGCCAACTCATCGATATCTTCCAGCCAGACGAATGCGCCGACTACTTCAGCTCGTGCGGCTATGATCCAGAATGATCGAAAACCGCTCTAGGTTCGTTCCACCCTGTAGCTCAGGGCAAGTTGGCAATAAAACGGCGAAGCTCCTCATAGACCGCCTGATCCTCGGGGCATTCGCCCAACCCACCTTCCAGCATCGAACCGAAGCCGCCGTGCGGCATCGCCTCGAAAACATGAAGCTCGGACGGGACTGCTGTATTCCTCAATGCGCGATGGAACCTGATCGTGTTGGAGAGGAACAGGTCGCGAGTGCCGCATTGGAGAAACGTCCGGGGGAAACCGACCGAAAAATCGGCAAAGAGCGGCGAGAGGTATGGATCCTCGAGCTTATGCCCACCCGCGTAAAGGGCATTCGTTTCGGTAAGCCGCGCGGTAAGCACGGGGTCGATACCCATGAGCGTTTCAAAGCTGTCTCCCGATTCGGTCAAATCAACTTCGGGGCTGAGCAGAACCACCGCGCCAGGCATCGGGATTTTCTCGTCTCTGGCCCGTAGCACCAAGGCTGCAGTCAGGTTACCCCCGGCCGAAACTCCGGCGACGACTATGTCCTCTGCTGCGTGCTGCTCGAGCAGCGAGCGATACGCTGTGAGGCAATCGTCGAGCGGTGCTGGATAGGGAAACCGGGGTGGCATCCGATAGTCCACGCCGATCGTGCGCATCCGGGCGCCCTGGGCAAACGAGGCGGTCATTGCGCCACAGACATCCCCTCCCCCCATGATCAGCGCGCCACCGTGAAGGTAGATGCAAACTTTCGTGCTCACGGGTGCTTCAGGATCGATGGCGAAGGCGCGCACCCCGCCCAGCGAAATAGCCTCCACCTTCGTGCCTGCATCCGGGCTGGCAATCGTCGACAAGAGCATCTGGTCACCAAACGCGATTCGCTGCTCCCATTCTTCAGCGGATCGCGGCGGAGCACTTGCGGGCATGTTGATCGCCATCATGGCCGCAAGGCTTTGGCGGGCCGCTTCGCTGATCGAGACCGGTAGTGGGATTTCCCGCCGGGGATCCTCATTTATGCCCATTGGTCAGATCCTGTCCTCAATGCATTTACGCTGACGTCGCTAGGCAGCGCAGAACGAAAGCCGACGTCAGCATCCCGGTACGGCGGCTCCCGACGTCGGCAACCCAAATCAGAAAGTAAAGCGTACGCGGCCGCCGAACATGCGCGGCTCGTTCACTGCAGCCGTGCCGATCCCAAGCGAGGGCAACTGCCCCGAATCGTACGTATAGAACTTTTGCTTGGTCACGTTGGTGGCAAAGAAACTGACATCGACCGGCGTACCTCCGACTGACTTCCATTCGACGCTCAGATTGAGCAAGTTGGTCGGCGAGAGCAGCCCGTAATCGCGCACCACCGGGTTAAGGTTTTCATCGAGCACCGTCCCGAACGCGCCAGTCAGCGTTTGCCGCGAGGCGTAGTTTGATCGCTGACTGTCCGCATGCGCGAAGGTGGCGCTCAGCGTGATATTGCCGATATTGCTGTCCAGCGGCAACGTGTAGGCACCAGTAATGGTGAACTTGTTGCGCGGTGACTGGGTCAGCACGTCACCAGCCAGGATCGTGCTGCTCAATAGATACGGCTGCCCCGCAGTATTTGGCAACACCACATTGAGCACCTTGGTATTCAAGTGGGCATAGTTGCCGGAGAGAGTGAAGCCCTTGAAGGGCGTGATGCCCGCCTCGATTTCGACACCATAGATACGCGACCCCCCGATGTTGACGATACCGATCTGCGGCGGCAGCGTCCCTGCTATCGCAGGATTGTCGTTGAAATTAACCGACAGCTGCTGGTTGCTGAAGTTATTGTAAAATCCCGTGATATTGGCGTAGCCTCTGAGCTCTCCGGCGAAGCTGGCCTTCAGGCCGACCTCGTAGGTATCAACCTTTTCTGGCTCATAACTGGCTAAATTTCGCGTGAGGACAGCAGAGATGCCCCCCGCCCGATATCCTCTCGAATACTTGGCAAAGATCATCGTATTTGAATTCGGGCTATACTCAAGATCGAGCGCCCACGTCGGAGCTTTTGAGTTCTGCACGAAATCGATAGTGCAGTTCGGCAATACCGATTCCGCCTGAGCGCACGATGGCGGCAGCGGCGTGGTGTTGGCGAACGGGTAGATCAGCGACGAAATTCTAACTTTCGTGCGGTCCCAGGTATACCGAAGTCCACCGGTAAGCTTGAGTTGGTCGGTCAGGCTGTATGTAGCCTGCCCGTAGAGGCCGATGCTGCGGAAGCTGTAATCGTTCTGGGTATAGTTAATGGTACCGACAGTAACCGCACCCGGCGGCAGGCCAAACCTGAGGCCGGTTAGAACACCAAGCGGATCCGCACAGTTTCTGGCGACGATATCGGTGCAACTGGCGAGCACACTCGCCAGCTGGCCGCTCACTGCATTGGGAGTGCTGCTCTCGAAGTATCCGCCGGCCTGCCAGGTGAAGCGACTGTCAGCCGAGACGCCCTGCAACTGGAGCTCTTCGGTGAACGTGTTCTGATCGACGGTGTGACGCCCGGGAATGTTGACGATCCGAACGAAAGGAAATGCGTAACTGGGCAGCCCTGCGGGCAGCAGTCCCGGAATCGGCGCCAGCGGCGGTGAGCGAAAGGTGCTGCCGAACAAGCCGATTTCAGCGTCCAGCTGCAGCCTGCCGTAACTTGCGATATTTTTGACGGTGAGGTTGTCATTGGCCCGCCACGTGGTGGTGTTGATAACCTGCCATTCGGTGCTGTCCGACCGGGGCGCAGGATTGTCAGCGCGCAGATCGTAAAACCCGTCGCCATTAGCTCTCGCTTCGCTAATTTGCCCGCACCCGAACCCGCCAAAACCGGACGTAGGCGTGCAAGCGTAAATCTTGGAAAGATAGCTGTTGGTCTTGGACTTGGTGTAGGTTCCTATCAGGTAATTTTCGACATCGGGCGTGACATCCACGACGAGGCTGGCGCGAAGCGCCCAGTAATTGACGTTGGCGTAATCCGCCGGACCGATCCCACTTTTGTTGCGGATATAACCGTCTCGGGTTTGCCGATCGAGACCGATCCGCATCCGGGCATTTTCACCGAGAGGTGCGTTGACCACGGCCTGGACCCGGCGCATGGAATAGTTGCCCAACGAACCCTCGACGTAGCCTTCGAATTCG
>JANLSP010000469.1:0-2809 GCA_031362485.1 Novosphingobium sp. | reverse complement strand
CGCCGAAGGGCTCGCCGAGGCGTGGCAAGGCATCCGCGGAAATTGGTGCGCTGCAGCGCCACCGGACTGATCGCAATGCGCCGCAAATGGTGTTATTCGTTAACTTCGGGCATTCACATTTGGTCAGCCTTATCCTGTTTGACTGCCGGGAGAGAGAGAAGCGGATGACCAGTTTCAAGGATCACTATGGCCCCGTAGCGCTGATTACCGGCGCTTCATCCGGCATTGGCTGGGGCTTTGCTGAGGAACTGGCGGAGCGCGGCTTCGATCTGGTGCTGGTGGCGCGGCGGACTGAACGGCTGGAGCACCTCGCCGAACAGCTGGAAACGCGTTACGGCACCCGGTCGGCAATCTGCGATGCCGACCTCTCGCAACAGACAGCGCCGGGCGAATTGCACCGGCTGGTGACGGGCCGGGACATCGGACTTGTCGTCAGCAATGCCGGCTTCAGCGTGCGCGGTTTGCATGAGTCGCTCGATGCCGACGAGCTGACCGAAATGCTCACGGTCAACTGCCACGCCCCGCTGCATCTTGCCCGGCTGTTTCTGCCCGCACTCAAGGCGCGCGGTAAGGGTGGTTTCATCATGGTCAGCTCGATCGAGGCGCTGATGGGTTGCCCGATGTCGGCGGCATATGCAGCAATGAAGGCGATGGTGTTGCATCTCGCCGAGGGGCTTTTTGCCGAGGCACACGGCAGCGGCATTGACATCCTCGCCTACTGCCCGGGAGCGACCGCAACCGAGGCGGGGGTGCGCGCCGGAGTCGACATGTCGCTGCTGGCCAACGTCCAGCAGCCGCGCGAAGTCGCTGTCTCGACACTCGAAAACCTGGCCAACGGCCCGGCGTATTTCCCCAATGCCGCCTACAAGGCGCAGTTCGATCAGTTGCTGAGCATGCCGAAGCGCGAAGCCTTGCTGGCCATGGCACAGGCAATGCAAGCCGCCACTTGATGTAAAATGCATTATCTGCGAACTAGCGCAGATGACTGTATCCCCCCTTCCCGGCCTGCCGCTGCATGGCAAACGGGTGCTCGAACTGGGCACGATGATTGCCGCGCCGTTTGCGACGCACATTCTCTCGCAGCTTGGCGCCGAGGTGATCAAGATCGAGCCGCCTTCGGGCGACACCACCCGCGCACTGGTACGCGGCGGCCCTTCAGGGACAATCGTTGCCTACAGCCATTCGAAGAAGGCGATCTGCCTCGATCTGGCCACCGAAGGCGGCAAGGCAGTCTTCCGGCGGCTCGTCGCCTGCGCCGATGTCGTGATCCACAACCTCGCCCCCGCCGCCGCGCGCAAGCTGGGAGTCACAGCCGACGATTGCATTGCGGTGAACCCGGCATTGGTCCACGTCCACATCAAGGGTTACACCAAGGGGCCGCAAGCGGACGACCTGATGACCAACCCCATCGCCGAAGCCGCGACTGGCGCGATGGATGATCACCGCATCGAAGGCCGCCCGAGCCGCTTTGGCCCAAGCTATCACGACCAGTTCGCCGGGGCCTACGCGGTGATCCGCGTGCTCGCCGCGATGATGAACCCGGCTGCGAGCGAGGCTGACCGACGGATCGAAATCGGGCTCTACGAGACCGGGCTCCATCTTGCCGCGCGCGATCTGGCGGGGATGCAGCTGAAAACCCAGTTGCTCGGCCGACTGGAAAAGGAAGGTGGCGGCGAGTTTTCGATGCCGGGCTATGGTTCCTATCTCACCCGCGACCGGCGCTGGATCTATCTCCTCATCCTCACCGATGCCCATTGGGCGAAACTCACCCGCGCGCTCGCCATGCCGCAGGACGGGGACGAAACACTGCTCAAACTGCGCGACCGCAAGGCGCAGCGCGAACGGGTTGAAGAAGCGGTGAGTGATGCCATCGGAGCGCTGACATTTGCAGTGGCCGAGGCGCAGTTGAAAGCCGCCGGACTGGGGTTCAACGAAGTCATGCCGCTGGAGCGTGTGCTCGAAGCACCGCAGGCCCGGCAGCCCGGCAAGCTGCGCGCGCTGGACTATCGCGGGCTGCATTTCGAAGTGCCCGAATTTGCCGAGCGCAGCACAGCCGGACCTGGCCTGCCGCCGCCGGAAATGGGCGAGCATACGCTTGAATTGCTGGCCGAACTGGGCTTCTCGGACGCGGAAAGCGCCGGTTTTGTCGCATCCGGCGCAGCGCGACCCGCGCAGCCTGGCGATTTTGCCTGGGCACCGGTGAGAGCGAAACCATGATCCAGTCCAAGACCAAGGAAGAACAGGTCGCAGACTATCTGCGTGAGGGCATCATCGCGGGTCGTTTCGCGCGCGGGGCACGGCTCAAGCAGGCTGAAATCGCGACACTTCTCAACACCTCGATCACCCCGGTGCGCGAGGCACTCAAGCTGCTTGAAGCAGAAGGCTATGTCGCAGGCGACAGTTTCAAGGGGGCGATTGTGGCGCCGTTTGACATCGAGGCCTCCAGCGAAGTCCTGTCGCTTCGCATCCTGCTCGAAACCCAGCTGGTCAAGGGCGCGGTCGAAAAGGCGAGCGCGGCCGACATCGCTGAACTCAGGGTCCTCGCAGGCCATTTCGCTGATGCCTTCGATGCCGGTGATAACGAGGCCGCGCGCGCCGCCAACTACCGGTTCCACCACCGGATGTTCGAGGCCGCCGCCATGCCCCAGACACTGCATTTCGTGCAGATCCTGTGGGCGCGCTATCCCTTCGACCTGATCAACCGCCTGAAAGGCCGCGTCAGCCGCGCTGCCGAAGAACACGACCTCATGCTCGCCGCGATGATCGCCGGTGATAGCTCTGCGGCCATGCTCGCCACGCGCCAGCATAT
>JANLSP010000453.1:0-5152 GCA_031362485.1 Novosphingobium sp. | reverse complement strand
TGGAAAAGGATGGCCACTGGCGCATCGCCAGCTTCGATAGCGGGCAGATTTTCCAAAGAGGCTAGGTGTTTCGCACGGGTCTATGGTAATCTCACCGCGTAAGCCGCCCTTGAGGCGCGCTTCGCAGGAGGGGAGCCATGGTTGCACTCGCTCTGACTGTCAGCGCCGCACTGGCCCTCGCCGGGGCGCCCGATGTGCGCGCCGAGCCCGCGCTTCCAGCCATCGGCAGCGATGCCGAGATTATCCGCACCCAGACCGACCGAGACCAGCGGATGACGGTGCCAGTGCGGATCGATGGGGGCGAGACCTACCGTTTCGTTATCGATACTGGATCGCAGAGCACCGTGCTCTCCCGCGATATCGCCGCCCGCATAGCCCTGCGCCCGGGGCGGCGTGCGCGGGTCGTGGGCATCGGCGGCAGCGAGATGGCCGAGACGGCCATTGTGGGCGAAATGGGCCTTGGCCGCCGCTCGTTCAACGATCTTGAAGTGCTGCTGTTTGAAAGCCACGACATCGGCGCCGACGGGATTGTTGGCATCGACAGCCTCCAGCGCCAGCGCGTGCTGCTGGATTTCGCCGGCAACAAGCTCACCGTCGGCGACGCGCGCAGCTTAGGCGGAAACCGAGGCTTCGATATCGTCGTCACCGCGCGGCGCAAGCTCGGACAGCTGATCATGACCGACGCCGTGATCGATGGCGTGGCGGTCAACGTGGTGATCGATACCGGGGCGGAAACTTCAGTCGGCAATCGCGCGCTGCAGAGCGCGTTGCGCCAACGCGGAGTTATGGAGCAAGTCACTTTGACCAGCGTGACCGGGCACCAGGTTCAGGCTGACCTTGCCTACCCGGACAAGCTCTCGATCGGCGCTATCGACATCAACCGGTTGATGGTCGCTTACGTCGATTCGCCGGTGTTTACCGTGCTTGAGCTCGACCGCAGGCCTGCCGTGCTGCTGGGCATGCGCGAACTGCGGCTGTTCAGGCGTGTCGCGGTCGATTTCGCTGCGCGCAAGGTCTATTTTGATTTGCCAAAACCCGCGCGCTGATCAGCCCGCATCCCTTTCACGGACTACCTGGCTGAAATAGGCGATGGTCTTTTCCAGCCCAGCGCGCAACGGCACTGCGACATCCCAACCGAGTTCTGCCTTGGCCTTCGCAATGTTGGGTTGGCGCTGCTTGGGATCATCGGTGGGCAGCGGCAGATAGGTCAGCTTCGATTTGCTGCCAGTCATCTCGATCACCAGTTCGGCAAGCTCAATCATCGAGAACTCGCCGGGGTTGCCGAGATTGACCGGCCCGGTAATATCGTCGCCGGTTGCCATCATCGCCATCAGCCCGCGCACCAGATCGTCGACATAACAGAACGAGCGGGTCTGCTGGCCTTCGCCATAGATCGTGATGTCTTCCCCGCGCAGCGCCTGGACGATGAAATTGGAGACCACGCGCCCGTCATTGGGGTGCATGTGCGGACCATAGGTATTGAAGATGCGCACCACCTTGATCTTGACATCGTGCTGGCGGCGATAGTCAAAGAACAGCGTCTCGGCACAGCGCTTGCCTTCGTCATAGCAGCTGCGCGGGCCGATCGGGTTCACATTGCCCCAGTATTGCTCGACCTGCGGGTGAATATGCGGATCGCCGTAAACCTCGCTGGTCGAGGCCTGAAGGATGGGAATGCGCAGCCGCTTGGCCAACCCCAGCATGTTGACCGCGCCAATCACGCTGGTCTTGGTCGTCTGCACCGGATCAAACTGATAGTGCACCGGTGATGCCGGGCAGGCGAGATTGTAGATCTCGTCGACCTCGACATAGAGCGGAAACGTCACATCGTGCCGCATCAGCTCGAAATTGGGATGGTCCAGAAGGCCCGCGATATTGGCGCGGGTTCCGGTGAAGAAATTGTCGACGCAGAGCACATGATAGCCAGCCTCGATCAGCCGGGCGCACAAGTGAGAGCCGATGAAGCCGGCCCCGCCGGTGACCAGAACGCGCTTCTGAATCGAATAGCGGTTCGAGCGATCGTAAGTTGTCATGTGAGGCGTAATCCTAGTTCTGTGTCCAGCCCGCCGCGCTGCAATAGGCATCGAGATCGGCAAGGCAAGCCTCCCGCGCCGATGCGGTGCCAGCTTCGACGCTCCGGTACCAGTCCGCTGTGCGGGCCACGGTCTCTTCGAAATTCCACACCGGCTGCCAGCCGAGCCGCGCCACCGCACGGTCGATGGCAAGGCGCAGCAGACCGGCCTCGTGCGGTGCATCGGGATCGCTGACTGCGCTCCAGCCGGGCTTGTCCCAACGTGCCAGCATCGCCCCCGCCAATTCGCCGACATTACGCACATCGGTGGGCTGAGGGCCGAAATTCCATGCGCCTGCATAGCTCTCGCCGACAGCCGTCGCCAGTTTGCTGCCGAGCAGCAGATAGCCGCCGAGCGGCTCCAGCGCGTGCTGCCAAGGGCGCAGTGAACCGGGATTGCGAAGCTCGGGCGGCTGGTTGCGTGGTAGCGCACGCACCAGGTCTGGAATCAGCCGGTTGGCCGACCAGTCGCCGCCGCCGATGACATTGCCGGCCCGCGCGCTGGCCATGCGCACGCCGTGTTCTGCCGCGCGGGCAGGCGCAAAGAAGCTGTCGCGCCATGACGAGACCGCGATTTCCATCGCCGCTTTGCTGGCGCTGTAGGGATCGTGCCCGCCCAGTGCATCGTTCTCGCGGTAGCCGTGCTCCCATTCGCGGTTGAGATAGACCTTGTCGGTGGTAACCATGACAACGGCGGCGCGGGTGCCGGTCCTGCGGATCGCTTCCATCAGGTTGATCGAGCCGGTGACGTTGATCGCGAAGGTTTCGGCCGGCGCTGCATAACTGTCGAGCACCAGTGGCTGGGCTGCCAGGTGGAACACGAAATCGGGCGCGCACTCGCCCAGCGCACGCTCCAGCGCAGCGGCATCGCGCACATCGCCCTCGATATGGCGCAGACCCGAGGCAATTGCGGCGGTGTCGAAAAGGCTGGGACTGGTGACGGGCGGCAAGGCGTAGCCAGTGACCTCGGCTCCAAGCCGCTGCAACCACAGGCTGAGCCATGAGCCTTTGAAGCCGGTGTGGCCCGTAAGGAACACGCGCTTGCCCGCATATGCGTTGCCGAACATCAATGCGCCCCCAATCTCATAGCCGCGCGCGCTCTTCGCCCGCCGCAAAGCTGCGGTAAACCCCGGCGATGCCCTGCTCCAGACTAATCCCCGGCCGCCAGCCCATCGCCGCGAGCCGTCCGCTGTCCATCAGCTTGCGCGGGGTGCCATCGGGCTTGCTGAGGTCATGCTCGATCTTGCCTTCATAACCGGCAATCCGGCAGATCAGCCTGGCGAGCTCAAGGATAGACAGGTCACTGCCCGAACCGACGTTGACATGCCCCTCCTGCGAATAGTTTTGCAGCAGGAAAATGCAGGCGTCAGCCAGGTCATCGACATGCAGAAATTCGCGGAGCGGCGAGCCGGTGCCCCACAGAGTCACCGATGGCGCCCCAGTCAATTTAGCCTCGTGCACCTTGCGCAGCAGCGCGGGCAGGACGTGCGAATGCTCGAGGTCGTAATTGTCGCCTGGTCCATAGAGGTTGGTCGGCATGGCGCTGATGAAGTCGCAGCCATATTGTCGGCGATTGGCCTGGCACAGCTTGATCCCGGCGATCTTGGCAATTGCATACCATTCGTTGGTCGGCTCGAGCGGGCCAGTCAGCAGGGCATCCTCGCCGATCGGCTGGGTCGCCAGTTTGGGATAGATGCACGAGGAACCGAGGAATAGCAGCTTGGCCACATCGGCAACCCGGGCCGCCTCGATGAGATTCACCTCGATCATCAGGTTGTCGTAAAGAAACGTGGCGGGAAAGGCCTGGTTGGCGGCTATTCCACCAACTTTTGCCGCTGCAACCACCACGACATCGGGGCGATTGGCGGCGAACCATTCGCGCACCGCCGCCTGTTCGCGCAGGTCCAGCCCGCGCGGCGCGGTGAGAAGTTCGCAGTTCTCACTGGCCAGTCGCCGGATCAGCGCCGCGCCGACCATGCCGCGGTCTCCGGCAACGTAAACCCGCTTGCCGCCCAGCGAAAACATCAGCCGCCCCGCGCAAGCACAGCGTCGCGCATGATCACCATGTCGGACGCAACCATTTCGCGCACCAGTTCGCGCACGGTGGTCTGGTGCTTCCAGCCGAGCACACGGTGGGCTTTGGACGGATCGCCGATCAGCAGATCGACTTCGGTGGGACGGAAATAGCGGGCATCGACTTCGACCAGGCATTTGCCGGACTTTGCACAATAGCCCTTCTCATCAATGCCGCGCCCGCGAAACTCGATCGGCACGCCGGCGTCTTCAAACGCCCACTGGCAGAATTCGCGCACTTCGGTGGTCTCGCCGGTGGCCAGCACATAGTCCCCAGGCTCATCCTGCTGGACCATCATCCACATGCCCAAAACATAGTCGCGCGCATGGCCCCAGTCGCGCTGGGCATCGAGATTGCCGAGATAGAGCCGCTCCTGCCGTCCCAGCGCAATCGCGGCGGCGGCGCGAGTGATCTTGCGGGTGACAAATGTCTCGCCGCGCACAGGACTTTCGTGGTTGAACAGGATGCCGTTGGACGCATGGATGCCATAGGCCTCGCGGTAGTTGACCGTGATCCAGTAGGCGTAGAGCTTGGCAACGCCATAGGGCGATCGCGGATAGAACGGCGTGTTCTCGTCCTGCGGCATCTGCTGTACTTTGCCGTAGAGCTCGCTGGTCGATGCCTGATAGAAGCGCGTCTTGTGTTCCAGCCCGAGAATGCGAATTGCCTCAAGCAGCCGCAGCGTGCCCAGACCATCAGCATTGGCGGTATATTCGGGGGTTTCAAAGCTGACCTGGACGTGGCTCTGCGCGGCGAGGTTATAGATTTCATCCGGCTGGCTCTCCTGAACGATGCGGATCAGGTTGGTCGCATCGTTGAGATCGCCGTGGTGGAGAATCAGTCGCTGGTGTTCGACATGCGGGTCCTGATAAATATCCTCGATGCGCCCAGTGTTGAACGAGCTGGAGCGGCGCTTGGTGCCGTGGACGATATAGCCCTTTTCCAGCAGGAGACGCGCGAGATAAGCCCCGTCTTGCCCGGTAATGCCGGTTACCAGTGCAGTCTTG
>JANLSP010000434.1:0-5670 GCA_031362485.1 Novosphingobium sp. | reverse complement strand
AGCCCGAACCTGCGCTCCGGTTTCCCACGCCGCGATGGACGCCGGTCGGCGGTTGGCAGGTCGACCCCGCACTGGTCTATGCCCATGCCTTGCAGGAATCGGTGTTCCGCGCCTCGGTAGTCAGCCCGGCTGGCGCGCGCGGGCTGATGCAGATCATGCCCGCCGCCGCGCGTGACCACGCCTCGGCCATCGGGGTGAATGGTTCGGCAAGCGATCTGAACAAGCCCGAAGTCAACCTCGCCTTCGGCCAGCGCCATCTCAACATGCTGAAGAACGATCCCGCGACGCAGGGCCTGCTGCCCAAGGTGATGGCAGCCTATAATGCGGGCCTCACGCCGATCGGCCGCTGGAACACCGAAATAGAGAACAAGGGCGATCCCCTGCTGTGGATCGAATCGATCCCTTATTGGGAAACCCGGGGATACGTGAATATCGTGATGCGCAATTACTGGATGTATGAGCGCCAGGCCGGGGGTCCTTCCGAAAGCCGCGCCGCGCTGGCGCAAGGCATGTGGCCGACTTTTCCGGGCCTGTCCGGCTCGAAAGCGGTGCGTGTGCACAGCAACGGGATGATTATGCGTGGCAATTGATCCGGAACGGCACTTCAGGCCAATCAATATTGCGCTTCTGACGATATCGGACACGCGCGGGCCCGAAGACGACACGTCAGGTGATATCCTGGCCGATAGGATCACGAAGACCGGACACAACCTTGTCTCACGCGCTATCGAGAAAGACGATGCGCTTCGCATTGCCGCGCGGCTGAACAACTGGATCGATGACCGTGATATCGATTGCATAGTAACCACCGGCGGCACTGGTCTTACCGGCCGCGATGTCACACCAGAGGCGCTTGACCGGGTGAAAGAGGCGGGCGGCGGTCGCGACATTCCGGGATTTGGCGAAATATTCAGGCTGATCAGCTTTAAGACCATCGGCACCTCTACGGTGCAATCGCGCGCCTGCGCCATAGTCGCGCGAGGAACCTACATCTTCGCCCTGCCCGGCTCGAACGGCGCGGTGAAGGATGGCTGGGACGGCATTCTCGCCGAGCAACTCGACAGCCGCAACCGACCCTGCAATTTCGTCGAACTGATGCCGCGGCTGCGCGAGGTCTAATGCGCGAACCACCTTGTGGACCGCGGTAAAGCCCGGCTTGCATCCTTGTTCATATTATGTTCTCATTGCATCATGCCAATTCTCCCACCGACGCGCGGTCGCGGTGCGCAATCATCCGCACTTTCCGATCGTTTCAACCTGCCCGCCCGTGAGGCAGACGGTGACTGGCGCGATGTGGAGAAACTTGTTGATGAGCCTGTGGATAAGCTGCGGACAACTGTAACTCTTGAGCAACCCAAGAGCATCCTGAGTCGCAACACTTCGCCTGACATTCCCTTTGACCGATCGATCAACGCCTATCGCGGCTGCGAGCATGGCTGCATCTATTGCTTTGCCCGCCCCAGCCATGCTTTCCATGACCTGTCTCCCGGGCTCGACTTCGAGACCAAGCTGTTCGCCAAGCTCAACGCACCTGCGCTGCTACTCGAGGCATTTGCCCGGCCCTCCTATCGACCTTCGCCGATCGCCATGGGAACCAACACCGATCCTTATCAGCCAATCGAGGCGCGCTATCGCATCACCCGTGGATTGCTCGAACTTTGCCTCGAAAGCCGGCACCCCGTGACCATCACGACAAAATCCGACCGGGTTTTGCGCGATCTTGATTTGCTGGCCGAAATGGCGCGGCACCGTCTGGTTGCGGTGGCGATTTCGGTTACCAGCCTCGATGCGCGCTTGTCAGGCTTGCTTGAGCCGCGCGCTGCCTCTCCGGCCAAACGCATTGCGGCCCTCGGCAGGCTCGCCGACGCAGGCATACCCACCCATGTCTCGGTCGCGCCGGTCATTCCCGCTCTGACCGATCATTTCCTGGAAGCCATACTTGGGCAGGCGGCTGCCCAGGGGGTCCGCTCGGCCAGTTGGATCATGCTGCGCCTGCCGCATGAAGTCGCGCCGCTGTTTCGCGAGTGGCTCGCCCGGCATTATCCGGACCGCGCGGCAAAAGTCATGGGCATCCTGCGCGAAATTCGCGGCGGGCGGGATAACGACCCGGAGTTTTTCTCGCGAATGAAGCCAACCGGCGTCTGGGCGAATCTAATCCGGAACCGTTTCCAAATAGCATGCAAGCGCTTCGGATATGAAAGCCGCGACACTGCGCTTGATTGCAGCCAGTTCCGCAGGCCCTCGCCCGCTGGCCAGCTTTCGCTTTTGTGACTTTTTCACCCTTGCTTGCCTAAAATGCGTCCAGCGTTATAGCGCGGCGCTCTTTCCATGCGTTTCACGGACGGCAATTTGACCAGGCAGGCACCACTCGACGGCAAGAGCTACGCGATGCGCGGGCCGATGCGGATCACGGATATGGCACGCACACCGGTGCGCGGCGATCTGGCCGACATCCGCCTCGCCGGACGCTATTTCGTGCCGCATTATGCCGTCGGAATGGCTCACCGCGTGGTACCCGGATCGGTACTGCGCAAGGCGGCCCGGGCTGATGCTGATTTCGTCGAGCAATTGGATGGCGGCGCCCAATTCAACGTACTCGATATTTCCGGCAACTGGGCCTGGGGACAGGTCGGCGATGCCGGTCATGTCGGCTACCTACCGATGGAATTGCTGGAATCTGTATGAACGCGGTCAAACCTTTCAGCGTATTCATCGACGGGGCTGTAGGCACCACCGGGCTTGAGATTGTCGAGCGGCTCGCGGCGCGGCCCGAGTTTGAGCTGTTGCTGCTTGATGAAGAGAGCCGCAAGGATGCGGGTGCGCGGCGCGATGCCTTTCATGCCGCCGACTTCGCCGTGCTGTGCCTGCCCGATGAGGCTGCTCGCGAAGCTGTCGCCATGGCTCAAGGCAGCAAAGTACGGATCATTGACGCATCCAGCGCGCACCGGGTCAGCGAAGGCTGGACCTTCGGTTTTCCCGAAGTCATCGGCCGGAAAGCCGTGGCCGCGGCGAACCGGGTCAGCAATCCGGGCTGCTATTCGACCGGCTTCATCGCACTACTTGCACCGCTGGTCCGCAAGGGGCTGCTGCCATCCGACTGGGCGTACACCTGTCATGCGGTCTCTGGCTATTCTGGCGGCGGCAAGGCCCTGATCGCGCGGTATGAGGGCGATCCGGGTGTCGCTTACCGCGACTATGCGCTGGGCCTGGGCCACAAGCACGTGCCCGAAATGCAGGTGCATTGCGGTCTCTCCCACGAGCCGCTGTTCGCCCCCGCTGTCATTCCGGCGCACCGCGGCATGATTGTCGAAGTACCGCTGCATCTGGGGTTGATGCCGCGTACCGCGCCCGTCGATGGACTGCGCGATTGCCTGGCTGATTTCTATTCGGCAAGCGCCGTTGTCACGGTGCATGACGATGCACCTGACGAGCTGTTGCTGCGCGCAGCGATGGAGCCATCCGATGGAATTGATCTCTATGTATTTGGCAGCAAGGATGGCAGGCAGGCGCGGTTGATTGCGGTGCTCGACAATCTTGGCAAAGGCGCCAGCGGGGCAGCCGTGCAAAACCTCAATTTGATGGCAGGGCTTGAGGAAACGGCCGGCCTTCGGCTTTAATGCCCATTCCTTGGGCAGCATGTGCCTAATATTTAAACAAATCTCCTGGGTTTGCACGCACCACAGCTGTAATTCTGATCAATCCGAGGTGAAATGAAGCGTTTTTCGCTCTTTTCGCGGCCATTCGCATCGCCTAGGGCAATAAGTCCGCCTCTGGCACGATTCTTGATACGTCGTAAACGAGGCATTTGGAAATCCGGCGATGGCGCTGACCATGGCCGGTTTCTGGTGCAGGGGATCCGTAACTGTGAAAAAGATCGAAGCGATCATCAAACCGTTCAAGCTTGATGAAGTGAAGGAAGCGCTGCACGAAGTTGGCGTCTCCGGCATCACGGTGACCGAGGCCAAGGGCTTCGGCCGGCAAAAGGGCCATACCGAGCTCTATCGCGGCGCCGAATATGTCGTCGACTTCCTGCCCAAGGTGAAACTTGAGGTCGTCGTTCCGGACAATCTGGCTGAGCGTGTGGTGGAAGCGATTGCCGCCGCTGCCCAGACCGGGCGCATCGGCGACGGCAAGATCTTTGTTATCCCCATCGAAAGCGCCCTGCGCATCCGCACCGGAGAGCGCGACGACGACGCGATCTGACCCCTTCCTGACCCCATCACCACCAAGCATCCCCTAACCCCTCCGGTAGTCGGGAGGGGGATTAACAAGGAATATAAAGCAAATGACCAAGGCAAAAGACATCGTCAAGCGGATCAAGGACGAAGAAATCGAATGGATCGATCTTCGCTTTACTGACCCAAAGGGCAAGTGGCAGCACCTGACCATGGTCGCCGCGCTGATGGGCGAGGATGAGCTGGAAGACGGCTTGATGTTTGATGGTTCCTCGATCGAGGGCTGGAAAGCCATCAATGAGAGCGACATGATCCTTAAGCCCGATCTCGATGCCGTCTACACAGATCCGTTCAGTGCGACGCCGATGCTGATCGTGTGCTGCGATATCGTCGAGCCTTCAACCGGCGAACTCTACAGCCGCGATCCCCGCTCGACAGCCAAGCGCGCAGAAGCCTTCGTCAAATCTTCCGGCATCGGCGATACCATCTATGTCGGACCGGAAGCTGAATTCTTTATCTTCGACGATGTACGCTTCTATGACGGCTATGACGGCAACGGCTTCAAGATCGACGATATTGAACTGCCGACAAACTCCAACCGCGAATATGACGGTGGCAACCTTGGCCATCGTCCGCGCGCAAAGGGTGGCTATTTCCCCGTCGCTCCGGTCGACAGCTGCGTCGACATCCGCGGCGAGATGGTCTCGACCATGATTGAAATGGGCCTGCCCTGCGATAAGCACCATCACGAAGTCGCCAGCGCCCAGCACGAGCTCGGCCTGACTTTCGGCACGCTGGTGGAAACTGCCGACCGAATGCAGGTTTACAAGTATGTCGTCCATCAGGTGGCGCAGGCTTATGGCAAGACGGCAACGTTCATGCCCAAGCCGATCAAGACCGACAACGGCAGTGGCATGCATACCCACATGTCGATCTGGGAAAAGGGCAAGCCCCTGTTCGCCGGCAACGGCTATGCGGGTCTTTCCGACATGTGCCTCTATTTCATCGGCGGGATTATCAAGCACGCCAAGGCAATCAATGCCTTCACTAACCCGACCACCAACAGCTACAAGCGCCTGGTCCCGGGCTATGAAGCGCCCGTGCTGCTCGCCTATTCGGCGCGCAACCGTTCGGCCTCGTGCCGCATTCCTTATGGTGCCGGAGAAAAGGCCAAGCGCGTTGAAATCCGTTTCCCCGATGCCATGGCGAACCCTTACCTGTGCTATGCCGCGCTGCTGATGGCCGGACTCGACGGGATCCGGAACAAGATCCATCCGGGCGAGGCCATGGACAAGAACCTCTATGATCTGCCCCCGCGCGAGCTCAAGAAGGTTCCGACTGTCTGCGGTTCACTGCGCGAGGCACTTGACGCGCTGAACAAGGACCATGCTTTCCTGCTTGAAGGCGGCGTCTTCACCAAGGACCAGATCGAAGCATACATCGAGATGAAGTGGCCCGAAGTGATGCGCTGGGAAACCACGCCATCGGCGGTCGA
>JANLSP010000414.1:0-11344 GCA_031362485.1 Novosphingobium sp. | reverse complement strand
TTCATCCAGTCGAGCAGCATCGCTTCCTCCCTCATCAGGCCGCGACCCAGTCGCCGCCGTTGACGTCGAGCATGGCACCGGTGATCTCGGAAGCATAGTCCGACAGCAGGAAGTAGACGGCCTTGGCACAATCGGCATCCGACGGGATATGGCCGACCGGAACCTCGCTCGCGCGCTGTTTGCGAAACGCCTCGCCGGCCTCGCCCATGTCGGCGAAAAAGCCTTCGAGCGGCACACCGAGCATCCAGCCCATCAGTGCAGTGTTGACGCGAATGCCGGTACCGGCGAATTCGACCGCAAGGTGGCGGGTCATGTGGTTGAGCGCGCCCTTTGCCATGCCATAGCCGCCTTCGCCGGGCATCGGCTTGCGCGTGCATAGGGTCGACACATTGACGATCGAGCCCGAGCCCTGCGCCTTCATCGCAGGATATACCGCCATCGCCATGCGCAGCGCGCCGGCAGAATTGACATCGAGTGCGCGCAGCACCTGCTCTATGTCATGCTCGATCAGCGGGCCCCAGTCGGGGTGGTAGTAAGCGGAATTGACGAGGCCATCGATCCGGCCCCATTTCGCCAGCGCCGCCTCGGCGGCTGCCTTGCACTGGTCCATGTCGGTCACGTCGAGCGGCACGGCGATTGCCTCGCCACCCTCCGCGGCGATGTCTGCCGCTATGGCCTCGATGGAATCACGCGAACGGGCGGTGACGACGACCTTGGCTCCCTCGCGCGCCGCGCCGCGGCAGGCGGCCTGGCCCATGCCGGGTCCGGCACCCGTGACGATAACGACCTTGTCCTTGAGGATCATTGGCTTTTCTCTCCCTTTCGACACCGGTTCAGCCGGTGGCAGCCTGTCTTCCCGCTTGACGCCCGAAGAAAGTGCAGTCGGCAAGGCTCATTCCTGAGCTGTAGCCGTGACCCCAGGCCGGCAAGCCGCTGGTGCAACGCCCGGCGGCGAACAGCCCCGGAATCGGCGCACCTGCGCGGTCCAGAACCTCGCCCCGGATCGAGGTGCTGAGGCCCCCGAGGGTAAAAAAGCTGAAGTAGCTCGCATGAAAATCAAGTTCCAATGCGACGAACGGCCCCTGATCAAGCGGCGTCAGGATCGGTGGGCGCTTGTCGAACAGCGGATCTTGCCCCTCGCGCGCATGGCGGTTGTAGAAATGCATGGTGGCGGAAAGCGTGCCCTCCGGCATTTCCAGCTCGCGTTCGACTTCCTCCCAGGTCTCGCCGGTTCCGGCAATGGCCGTGCGGGCGAAGTCCATCGGCTGGCTGAAGTGCGCATTGTCGAGCAACAGGTAAACCCGTCCGCCCGGTTGATCGACTGCGCAGCGGCTCACTCTGCCGTGGTAGCAATCCTCGTTGATGAACCGCTGGCCGTGCACATTGACAAACACGCCTTTGGCCTGCGGTTCGGGCATGGTCCAGGGGCAGGTCGTGAAGAATTGGTCCATATGGATCGCATCGCCGCCTGCGCCGATACCCAATTCTATTCCTGAGCCATCGTCCTTGTCGCCGATGGGATCGTTGATCCTGAATGTCAGCGGAGCATATTTGCGTCGCATTGCCTCGTTCATCACGAAGCCCCCGGTGGCCAGCACCACGGCTTTGCGCGCGCGAACATAGCGATGCTTGTTGTCCATGCGGATCGCTGCGCCGACGATCCGGTCTCCATCGCTGACCAGTCCCACCGCGCGTGCATCCGCCACCACCTCAACCCCCAACGCGCGGGCACGGGCTTCAAGAATGTCCACCAGCGGCCGACCACCGCCCCAGCCCATATGTTGGATGACATGCCCGCGCGGGGCCGGTTTGGCATGATCGCAGAACGGTGCGGCGGCTTCGCTGCCGGACCAGATCAGCGTCGAATCGTCGGTCGGCTCGATGTGTTTGCCCGGCAGATAATTGCCACGATACGGTACGCCCTGCGCCTTGAGCCAGGCGTAGTGGTCCAACGCCTGCTCCGCATAGAGATCGCACTTCGCGGCATCGGCGCAAGGCCCGCCTGCCAGTTTCAAATAGGCTGCGAAGTCTGCCGTGCTATCTTCAAAACCCGCCGCGCGCTGGGCATCGGTGCCGTCGCCGCCGCCGATGTAGATTTCGCCACCCGACAGGCCCGACGCACCGCCGCTGCCAGAATTGCGCTCAAACAGCATCACTTTCGCGCCAGCGCTGGCGGCCTCGATTGCGGCACAGGCCCCAGCCGCGCCGAAGCCGATTATCGCAACATCGCAATCCATATCCCAGGCTTCAACGTCGGAGGCAGTAATCGGTCTATGCAGCGAAGGCTCAGCCATTGCGCGCCTTCAACATATCCAGCGCGACATCGACGATCATGTCTTCCTGCCCGCCAACCATCTTGCGGCGGCCCAGTTCGACGAGGATCTCGCGCGTATCGAGGCCATAGTCGGCGGCTGCTTTTTCGGCATGGCGCAGAAAGCTGGAGTAAACCCCGGCATAACCCAGCGCCAGTGTCTCGCGGTCAACCCGCACCGGGCGGTCCTGCAAGGGGCGGACGAGATCTTCGGCAGCGTCCATCAGTTTCATCACGTCGCAGCCGTGGTTCCAGCCCTTGCGGTCAACCGCTGCTATGAACACTTCGAGCGGGGCGTTGCCTGCACCTGCACCCATTCCGGCCAGGCTGGCATCAATGCGGATAGCCCCGCATTGCGCGGCGACAATCGAGTTTGCTGTACCCAGCGAAAGATTGTGATGCGCATGCATGCCGCGCTGGGTTTCGGGCTTGAGAACCCGGTCATAAGCTTCGAACCGCGCCCGCACGCCGTCCATGTCCAGCGCGCCGCCGCTGTCGGTGACATAGACGCATTTAGCCCCGTAACTTTCCATCAAAACCGCTTGCGCGGCGAGCGCCTCCGGTTCGATCATGTGGCTCATCATCAGGAAGCCGGAAACGTCCATTCCCAGATCGCGGGCGATGCCGATGTGCTGCCTGGAGACATCGGCTTCGGTGCAATGGGTGGCAACGCGGACAGAGCGTACACCCAGATCATAGGCGCGGCGCAGTTCCTCGACCGTGCCAAGTCCCGGCAGGATCAGTGTGGTCAGAACGCTGTTTTGCAGCACCGAGGCAACGGCTTCCAGCCACTCCCAATCGGTATGCGCGCCGAATCCATAGTTGAAACTGGTGCCGGAAAGTCCGTCGCCGTGCGCGACCTCGATGGCATCTACTCCGGCTTCGTCAAGCGCTTTGGCAATCGCCTGCACGTGGTCGAGGCCATACATGTGGCGGATAGCGTGCATGCCATCGCGCAGGGTGACGTCCTGGATATAGAGCTTGTCGCCCGCTGCAACTTTGAAAGTGCCGCTCATTGCGCCATCCTGCGCGCCGCGAGGAGTTCGCCGGTGGCCTTGGCTGCCGCCGTCATGATATCGAGATTGCCGGAATAACTCGGCAGGTAATCGCCTGCGCCTTCCACTTCGAGATAGATGCTGGTCTTCACTCCTGCGAATTCGCCCATGCCGGGGATCTTGAGCTTGTTATTGTCGCCAAAGTGCTCAAACTGCACTTCCTGCTTCAAGCGATAGCCGGGGACGTATTTCTGCACCTCCCTGACCATCTCTTCCACCGAGGCGCGGATGGCAGCTTCGTCTGCCGGGTCAGACAGGGTGAAAACGGTATCACGCATGATCATCGGCGGTTCAGCCGGATTGAGGATGATGATCGCCTTGCCGCGGGCAGCACCGCCGACCTGCTCGATGGCGCGGGCAGTGGTGCGGGTGAACTCATCAATGTTGGCGCGCGTGCCCGGGCCTGCGGAGCGTGATGCAACCGAAGCGATGATCTCGGCATAGTGTACCCTTGCCACCCGGCTGACCGCTGCGACCATCGGGATCGTCGCCTGTCCGCCGCAAGTGACCATGTTGACATTGGGCTGATCGAGGTGCGCCTGCATGTTGACCGGCGGCACGGTGAAGGGACCGATTGCGGCAGGGGTCAGATCGACAACCTGTATGCCATCAGAACGCAGCGCTTCGTCGTGGATCTTGTGAGCGTAAGCGGATGTGGCGTCAAAGGCGATGCCTATGTCCGGATAGCAGGCCATCGCTTTCAACCCTTCGATCCCTGCATGCGTGGTAGCGATGCCGTGTGCGCGGGCCATGGCCAGGCCTTCTGAGTTTTCATCAATCCCCACCACCACGGCCAGTTCCATGTTCTGGGGGTATTTGATCATCTTCATCATCAGGTCGGTGCCGATATTGCCCGAGCCAATGATGACTGCCTTTACCCGTGCCATTACAATTCCCTAGACAAAGCGTGCGACGCAGCCACCAATTCCGAGCAGCGTCATTTCAAAGACATCGCCTCGGACTGCCGGAGCAAGCGGCACCAGCGAGCCGGACAGGATGATGTCGCCGGCATCGAGAGTTACGCCGCTGGTCCCCAGCGTATTGGCCAGCCAGGCGACAGCCTGTGCCGGGTTGCCCTGCACGGCATGGCCATAGCCTTCGGACAACGGCGCGCCATTTTTTGTGACGGTGACATGAAGACTGGGCAGATCATGGTCACGCGGGTCCGCACGGGATTCGCCGATCAAGAAAACTCCGCAGGAGGCGTTGTCTGCGATCGTATCGACAATGCCGATCTTCCAGTCATCGATCCGGCTGTCGACAATCTCGAAACACGGCGCGATGCTTTCGGTTGCGGCGATCACATCGGCGGCGGTCACCCCGGGGCCACTGAGGCTGTCCTTGAGAATGAAAGCGATCTCGGCTTCGGCACGCGGCGCGATCAGGGATTTGGCGTCCAGATCAATCTCGCCGGACACCAGCATCCAGTCGGTCAGGAACCCGAAATCGGGCTGATGAACCCCCAGCATATCCTGCACGGCCTTGGACGTTGCCCCGATCTTCTTGCCAATCACACGTTCGCCATCCTTGCGGCGGCGTGCAAGAAAATCGAGCGAGATGGCATAGGCATCCGCGATGGTCAGTGCGGGATCGCGGGTCATTAATGGCGGGACCGTGCGCCGCTGACGCAGGCAGTCGTAGAGCTCGGCGCCGTATTTCTCTGCCACAAGTTCCACAGACAGAGTCACTTCAGGAAACTGATCGAATAGCGATTGAACTCCTCGGCCCGCTCGACCTGAACCCAATGGCCGGTTCGCGCGAATGTCAGACAGCGGGCGTCTTCGCATTGATCAAGAAAATAACGTGCCCCGCTTTCCGGGCAGAATTCGTCGTTGAGGCCCCACATCACAAAAATGGGCTGGCGTATTTCGCCAACCCGGGGCCCCAGATTGGGTGTCCGCATCCGCGCCAGCACATCCTTTGGCTGGGTTCGGGCAACGGCGAATCGTTCCTGCACCAGAGCTTCGGAAATGTTGGGCACAAAATCAGGGTGGACAAGGTTGCTGACCAGCCGCCTTTGCTCATCCAGATTGAAGTCGGGGCTGCCAAAACCTGAGACCATCTTGGCGATCCCCGGCATCGTGAAATAGCTGGCCTGCTCCTCGATACAGCCAGGCGCCATCAGGATCAGCTTTTCGGCGAACTCGGGATGATCGAGCGTCATCTGCAAGGCGACGCCGCCGCCCAGTGAATTGCCAACCAGCACGGCGCTGTCAACGCCATGCGCGCGGAGCGCTTCGTAGAGCGTGTCAGTGAACAGCTGGAGGGTGTAGTCGATCCCTTCAGGCTTCGAACTCTGCCCATAGCCAATCAGATCTGGCAGGATCGCCCGATAGCCCGCCGCCACGAATGCCTCAAAGTTCTGGCGGAAATTGGACGCCCCGGAAGCGCCTGGCCCGCTGCCGTGCATGAATACCACGGCGGGGCCGGAACCGACTTCCTTTAGATGGATCTCATATCCACCCGCAACGGGGTAGGTGGCTTCGAAAAATGCGGACACCGGCTCACCTCACAAGAAGTTGAATGCAAGCGGCTGGTCCAGCATCGTGCCGATCACGTCCTTGGTGCGGTTGCCTGGATCATTGGCAACATGCGCCCGCGCGGCATTGAGATCGAGCCATGGCTGGATGATTTCGCTTGAGGTGTAGATCGCCCTCCCGCCCAGCAGCTGGACGATGTCGTCCACCAGCCCGGCGAGGCGGCGCACCACAGTCGAGGACTGGTAGGCATAGAGCGCTCGCTTCTCCATCGGGATTGCCTCGCCCCGATTGGCGCAATCCATCATATCCTCGAAAGTCAGTCGCAGCGTAGTTTCCATTTCGAGCATCTGGGCATGCGCCTTGGCAATAGCGGCAAGCAAAATCGGATCATCCTTGGATGCCTTGCCGGTATTGGTTGAAATGCGGCTCGCCATGATACCCATCGCAGCATTCAGCGCCGCGCTGGTCCCACCGAAGGCTGCGGTCGAAACCGAACGGACAAACACCTGCGCCCATGGCAACGAATAGAGCGGCCCGTCATTTTCGTCCTGGCCCGGGTTCTGGCACAAGAAGCCATCGACCGCGCGATGGGTGCGATATTCCGGAACGAATACATCATCGACAATAATGTCGTGGCTGCCGGTGCCCTGAAGGCCGAAGACATGCCAGCTATCTTCATCGATTGTATAATCGCTGCGCGGCAACAGGAATGTACGCATGTCGGGGCCTTCGCCCTCTTGCTGCGGCGGCACTAGCGCGCCGAGCAGCACCCAGCCGGAATGGATCGATCCGGTCGAGAAGCCCCAGTGCCCCGAAAGGCGGAAACCGCCTTCCACGGGTGTTACTTTGCCGACGGGCTGATAGGTAGAGGACACCAGCATCGAAGGATCGTCGCCCCACACTTCTTGCTGGGCGCGATCATGAAACAGCGCCAGCTCAAACGGGTGACAGCCCAGCACACCATACATCCAGCCGGTGGACATGCAGCCTTCGGCGAGGAGCTTCTGAACTTCGAAGAAGACATTGGGATGCATTTCATAGCCGCCAAAACGTTTCGGCTGAAGAATGCGGAAGAAGCCCGCAGCTTGCATTTCTTCGATGGTCTGTGCAGGCACATTGCGCTCTTGCGTGCAATGGCGTGCGCGTTGCTTGAGCACCGGCACCATGGCGCGGGCACGTTCGATCAACAGTTCGGGCTGCGGAATTTCGCCTAAATCAAGCTTCAGGGCAGCGACAGCAACCATCTTTCCGTACTCCTCACCATTGGCTCGAATCGCAAATCTAGCCGAACCAGAACATTCGTAATCTTTTTTGTCATGAAATACGCAAATCGTCAATTGAAAACCGGTTTCACTTACGGTATTGCGTTTTTCTCGCTCGTGATGAGCATGATACCGTGAATCGCATTTCGGGAGATATACAGGTTTGGCAAAGGTGCAGGCCATTGATCTGAGTGGGCAGGTGGCTATCGTCACCGGCGGCACGCGTGGGCTTGGTCGGGATATTGCCGCCGGGCTGGCTGGCGCAGGCTGCGCGGTGGTGGTCTGTGGCCGCAACGCACCCGCCAGTCTGCCCGAAGGCGTCACCTGGCAGCAGGCCGATGTCCGCGATCCCGATTCAGCGCGCGCACTGGTTGACTGGGTGGTTGCTGCGCATGGCCGACTGGATATTGTGGTTAACAATGCAGGCGGTTCGCCAGCTGCGGATGCGGCCACCTCAAGCGCACGTTTTGTCGATGCGATCCTGAAGCTCAATCTGGTGGGTCCGCTTTTTATGGCGCAGGCCGCCCATCCTCAGATGTCAGGGGCTGGGGGTGGCTGCATTATCAACATTGCCAGCGTTTCGGGCATCCGCCCTTCGCCGGGCACAGCGATCTATGGTGCGGCCAAGGCCGGCTTGCTCAACCTCACCCAGTCGCTGGCGCAGGAATGGGGACACGATAACATCCGCGTCAACGCGATTATTGCCGGACTGATGGTCACGGATAATGCTGAGGCCACCTATGGAGACGCATCGGCGCAAGCTGCTGTCGGAAACTCCATGCCGCTGCGCCGGATGGGCACTGGAGAAGATTTGGCGGGCGCCGTGCTGTGGTTGTGCTCACCTTTGGCGAGCTGGGTCAGCGGTGCACGAATCAATGTCGATGGCGGGGGTGAACGCCCCTATTTTATGGATCTGGTAAAAGGGGCCGTGGCCTGATGAGGGTGAAGGCGCTTGGCTATGTCGTGGTGGAAACCACGCAGCCGGAAAAATGGAACCACTTCCTTACACAAGTGGTTGGCGCGATGCGGGCGCCGGATGCAGCCGATGGAGCTGCGCTTTATCGCATCGACGAACGCCCCTTCCGTTTCCGCATTCAGCCGGGTGAAACGGACCGGCTGGTTGCGTCTGCCTTCGAGGTGTCGGATGCGGTGAGCTTTGCCGGCTTGGCTGAATCCATCCGGGCCGCAGGTCGTCCGGTTGCCATGGCCTCGCCGGCAGAGGCGGCTTCGCGCTGCGTCACGGCCCTGTTCCGCACCAGCGATCCGGCGGGTAATGGGCTGGAATTCTTTTGCGGCGAGAGCCGCGACACGGTGCCATTCACATCGCAAGCTGGTGTGCCGCGCTTTATCACCGGGGATCTGGGTATGGGCCACGCCGTGCTGTCCGCACCAAACTTCGATGAGACCGTGGCGTTCTATTGTGATGTGGGCGGCTTCGGCAAATCGGATATGCCGCGCTTCTATTTTATGGGCGGACCGCCGGAAGACCCCGGCATGGGCTTTGCTTTTCTCCATGCAGGCGGTGGCCGCCATCACATCCTGGCATTGGCCGAAGGGCCGGTGCCGCCATCAGGCTGCGTCCATCTGATGCTCGAATTGCCCAACCTCATTGAAGTGGGCAAGGCGCATGACCGGATGCGGCTTGCCGGATATCCCGAATCTGCCACACTGGGCCGCCATGTGAACGATGAAATGACCAGCTTCTATGTCCAGACCCCTGCTGGTTTCGATTTGGAAATTGGCTGTGACGGTCTGGTCATCGATCCAGAGACTTGGGTCACGACCCAGCATGAGCAAATCAGCGTCTGGGGCCATGTCTGGGCCTGGCAAGAAGCCATGAAGAAGGCAGCGGAATGATCGATCCAGTACCCCAGGTGCTCGACAAGCGCATGACACCGGCGGAGATCGTTGGGCGGTTGCACGACGGAATGACTCTGGGCATCGGCGGCTGGGGGCCGCGCCGAAAGCCAATGGCGCTGGTGCGAGAAATCCTGCGCTCAGACCTCACGGATCTGACTATCGTTGCGTATGGCGGGGCCGACGTCGGCATGCTCTGCGCCGCCGGCAAAGTGAAGAAGCTGGTCTTCGCCTTCGTCTCGCTCGATGCGATCCCACTGGAACCCTGGTTCCGAAAGGCACGTGAAGCCGGACAGATTGAGGTGCTTGAACTGGATGAGGGCATGTTCCAGTGGGGCCTTAAAGCTGCCGCCTTCTGCCTGCCCTTCCTGCCGACCCGCGTTGGTCTGGGCACTGATCTGGCGGAACTGGGCGGTCTCAAGACCGTGCAGTCGCCCTATAACGATGGCGAAACTCTGATCGCCATGCCCGCATTGAAACTCGACGCGGCTATTATCCACGTCAACCGCAGCGATTGGCGCGGCAACGTCCAGCTGCTGGGACCGGATGCCTATTACGACGAATGGTTCGCCAAGGCTGCGGCGAGGACCTATGTTTCCTGCGAAGAGCTGGTCGACCGGATGGAGGACCACTATCCCCAGGACGCCAAGGCCAATTGCTTCGAGCGCTGCTTCGTCACCGGCGTGGTCGAAATGCCTTGCGGTGCCCACCCCAGCTCAATGCCGCCCGCATATGGCTGGGATGCCAAGGCGCTGAAAGCCTATAGCGATGCTGCGCGCGATCCAGGTGACTGGGCAGCAGTGGCGGACCGTTTCATTGGCTCCAGCGAGGCCGAATATCTTGCCAGCGTTGGCGGAAAGGAGGCGGTAGCGGCTCTCCCGCTGCCGATATTCTGATGGGCGACGCGACATCTGAAATCACTCTCGCGGAACTGTGCATCCTTGCCTGCTCAGAAGCCTTCCGGACTTCTGCCGAACAAATCGCAACCGGTATCGGCCCGGTTCCGCGGATTGGTGCAGGGCTTGCCAAGCTGACCCATTCGCCCGGACTTATGATGACAGACGGCGAAGCCTATCTGGTCGAAGAGCCAGTTCCGATCGGTCCGCGCGGGGCTTATGTTCCGAAATTTGCCGGCCATCTGCCCTTCTCGCGATTCTTCGATGCCGCCGTGTGGACGGGCCGCCGCCATGCCATGGTAACGCCGACGCAGGTGGATCGCTTCGGCCAGACCAACCTGTCGCAACTGGGCGGCACGCACCGCCAGCCCAAGACGCAGATGCTGGGCGTGCGTGGTTTTCCTGGCAATTCGATCTACCACGCCAATTCGATGTTCATTCCTTTCCATTCGCCCCGGACCTTTGTCACTGGGGAAGTCGATATGGTATCGAGCGCGGGCTACAATCCGGCCAAACGAATTCCGGGAGGAAACTATTCGGGGATCGACTTGCGCCAGATCATCACCAACCTTTGCGTGATGGACTTCGGCGGCGCAGAAAATTGTGTGCGGGTCGTCTCGCTCCATCCGGGTGTGACTTTCGACGAGGTTCAGGCTGCCACCGGCTTCCCGCTCGAGAATGGCGCCCGGGGCGAAACCCCGCTGCCGGGGGCCGATGAACTGGCGATCATGGCTCGGCTCGATCCGCACAACTTACGCGCCAGCGTCATCAAGGACAACCCGCCAGCGCTGCGGAATGGCGCATGATCGACCAACTCGTCGCGGGCCAACGGCAAGTGCCGGTTTATGAGACAGAGATTCCGGTCCGCTATGAAACCGCCTCGCGCCCGAGGATTGGCAACTGGCTGACCAAGCAGACAGGCGGGCAAGAGCTAGGATATGGTTGATCCGCTCATCACCGCGCTGACCGTGCGCCTCGGCTGCCGTTTGCCCGTGATCCAGACCGCCATGGGCTGGATCGCCACGCCCGAACTCGTTGCTGCAACGAGCAATGCCGGTGCGTTCGGTTTTCTGGCGGGCGCAGTGATGCAACCGGGCGAACTGCGCGAGGCAATCGCACAGCTGGGGGACATGACGCCGCACGGCTTCGGGGTGAATTTTCACAGCTTCCAGCCGGGCGCGGCGGAAATTGTCGAGATTATCCTCGCCAACGCCGACCGGGTGCGCGCCGTCAGCTTCGGGCGCGGGCCGGATGCGAAGATGATCGGCCGCTTCAAGGATGCTGGAATCCTCTGCGTCCCCACGGTCGGCGCTGTGAAACACGCCGAAAAGATGGTCCAGCTGGGATGTGAGATGATCACGGTTCAAGGCGGAGAGGGCGGCGGTCATACCGGCGCGGTGCCGACGACCGTCTTGCTGCCGCAAGTGCTCGATGCAGTGGACGTTCCGGTGGTCGCCGCCGGCGGTTTTGGTGATGGGCGCGG
>JANLSP010000366.1:0-4664 GCA_031362485.1 Novosphingobium sp. | reverse complement strand
AGCAAACGACACCCGGAAATGATTTGTTTCAATCTGTTGCGAGGAATAGCCGGTCTGGTCCGAACCATAACCTGCCGGGCGGTAAGGTGTTGGAGTGGCGCATGCTGTAACAGCCAGGCAAATCGTCAGCGCAGCGCTACGAAGCAATGTTATCTTGGACATTCCTGACTCCGTTTAATTGAGTGGGATATGCCATGATCAACGCGCAAGGCGCGGTCTTGTTCCCGAAAAGCCGTTGATCATGCAAGGCTGGAGACGAGCCAACCGCCGGCTGCAATCAATCCGCCTTCTTCGCCACCGCCACCATCGCCGGCCGCAGCAAGCGGTCCTTGATCATGTAACCCGCCTGCAATTCCTGCAGAACGGTCCCCGGCTCGGCATCGGCCGAGGGCACCTCCATCATCGCCTGGTGCTGGTTTGGATCCAGCGGCAGGCCCATCGCGGCAATCCGGCTGATGCCGTGGAGGCCAAACACCTTGTCAATCTCGCGCGCGGTCGCCTCAATGCCGGCAACCAGGCCTTTCAGCTTTTCATCTTCGCGTAGTTCGGCAGGAATTGCTTCCAAAGCACGGGAAAGATTATCAGAAACTACAAGTATGTCGCGCGCGAAGCCGGTTGCGGCATAGGCGCGGGCATCGGCCATTTCCTTTTCCATGCGGCGGCGCACGTTTTGCGTCTCGGCTTTGGCATAGAGAACGTCCTGCTTCGCCGCTTCCAGATCGCCGCGCAGCAGCGCCAGCGTATCTTCCAGCGAATCGCCGCCGCCATTTGCCCCGTCACCGCTCTCGAGCAATTCCTCGGGTACCCCTGCCAATTCTGCTGCCACCGCGGGATCGTCCTGCGGCTTCCTGTCTTCGTTCATGCTGAAAAAATGTCCTGCTAACCGATCAATTTGCCGCCCATGTTCGATAGCGTCTGGGCGGTGAAATCCACCATGGGGACTAGCCGCGCATAATTCAACCGCGTCGGACCGATAACACCGATCACACCGACGACCCGTCCTTCCCTGTCACGATAGGGCGAAGCGATCACCGAAGAGCCGGAAAGCGCGAAAAGCCGGTTTTCCGAACCAATGAATATCCGCGTTGCTTCAGCTTCGCGCGCAAGATCGAGCAGTTCGGCGACCGACTGCTTGTTTTCAAGGTCATCGAGCAGCGAACGGATCCGCTCGATATCGCCCAGCGCCGCCTCATCGAGCAAGTTGGATGCCCCGCGCACGATCAGCACCGGACGCCGCGCTGCGTCTTCGCTCCACACCGCCAGCCCCCTCTCCACCAGTTCGCGGCTGGCGGAATCAAGCGCGCTGCGCCCGGAGGCGATCTCGGCTCGCATGGCCAGCACCGCTTCGGCAAGGGTTCGCCCTGCAAGCCTTGCGGTGATATAGTTCGACGCCTCGTCCAGAGCGCCGGGACGCAGGCCTTCGGGCACGGCAATAACGCGGTTTTCCACCCCGCCGTCCTCGCCCACCAGCACGGCCAGCACGCGCCCGGTTGCCAGCGGCACCAGGCTGAGCTGGGCAAGTCGCGGCTCACGGCTGGGAACCATGACCACCCCTGCACCCGCCGAAAGGCTGGAAAGTATCGCCGAAGTTGCCTCCAGCGCGGTTTCGATCGGGCCGGGCTCGGCCAGCCGCCGCTCGATCGCCGCGCGCTCTTCGAGGCTCGGTTCGGCAACCTGCATGATGCCGTCGACAAACAGCCGCAACCCCGCCTCGGTGGGCAATCTGCCGGCGCTGGTATGCGGTGCTGCCAGCAGCCCGAGTATCTCGAGATCATGGAGTACCGAACGGATCGAGGCCGAGGAGAGGTTCACCGCGCCCGTCGCCGCCAGCGCCTTCGATCCCAGTGCCTGCCCCGAATCGAGATAGCCCTCGACCACAAGTCGGAAGATTTCGCGAGCGCGCAGGGTCAGTTCGGTGATTGGGGGTGTAGCCATTGTCAGTGCACTGTAACCTCTGGACTTGCAGCCTCAAGTCCATTGCGCCACAGGCGGCCACTTAGCCAGTTGAAAGGAATACGATGCGACCCTCAGGCCGCGCCCCGGACGAGATGCGCGCGCTCTCGTTTGAGACGAATTACACGATCCACGCCGAAGGTTCGGTGCTGGTCGGCTTCGGCAATACCAAGGTGCTGGTGACCGCCAGCGTCGAGGAGAAAATCCCGCCGTTTCTTCGCGGCAAGGGTGAAGGCTGGGTGACAGCGGAATATTCCATGCTGCCCCGCGCCACGCACACGCGCGGCAGCCGCGAGGCCGCGAAGGGCAAACAATCAGGTAGAACACAGGAAATACAGAGGCTTATTGGCCGTTCTTTGCGTTCTGTCACAGATATGAAGAAGCTGGGTGAGCGCCAGATCGTGCTCGATTGCGACGTCATTCAGGCCGATGGCGGCACCCGCACGGCGGCGATTTCGGGCGCATGGGTGGCGCTGAAGCTCGCAACCAACGGCCTGCTCAAGTCAGGCGCAATCTCCGAGGACCCGCTGACCCGCCGGGTCGCTGCGGTCTCTTGCGGCATCTACAAAGGCACCCCGGTGCTCGATCTCGACTATGACGAGGATTCCAACGCCGACGCTGACGCCAACTTCGTCCTGATCGAAGGCGGCCACATCGCCGAAGTGCAGGCGACGGCGGAAGGCGCGACTTATGACGAGGAAGGCCTGCTGCGGCTGCTGCGCCTCGCGCGGATCGGCTGCGAGGGGATTTTTGCCGGGCAGGCAAAGGCAGTCGTGGGTTAAAAAAAACCCGTCACCCTGAACTTGTTTCAGGGCCCATTCCTCCGCTCCGCGGGAGCCATGCCGGATCACGCGGAACCTGCGGCATGGTGTTCCCAGGCATCCGGATTTCCGGCACAATGGGCCCTGAAACAAGTTCAGGGTGACGATAAGCGAGAGGCATGAATTGATGGGCAAACTCTCCGGAAAGCTGGTCATCGCGACGCACAACGCAGGCAAGCTCAAGGAAATCTCCGCTTTGCTCGCGCCGTACGGGGTCGAGTGCCTGTCCGCCGGCGATCTCGGCCTGCCCGAACCCGCCGAGACCGGCACGACTTTTGCCGAAAACGCGCTGATCAAGGCCCGAGCCGCGTCCGAAGCTGCACAGCTTCCCGCGCTGGCTGACGATTCGGGGCTTTGCGTTGCTGCACTTGGCGGCAGGCCGGGCGTCTATACTGCCGACTGGGCCGAGCGGCAGTGGTTTGAAGGCGACGCTGGCCGCGACTGGTACATGGCAATGGGCAAGGTTGAAGGCATGCTCTGCGCCATCGGACCGGATGTGAACCGCAGCGCCCACTTTGCCTGCACGCTGGCGATCGTCTGGCCGGATGGGACCAGCGCGGTCCATGAAGGCCGCATTGATGGCACGCTCACCTGGCCGCCGCGCGGAACGATGGGCTTCGGATATGATCCGGTATTCGTACCCCGCGGCGGCGCTTTGACTTTCGCCGAGCTTGATCCGCCGCAAAAACACCGCATCAGCCACCGCGCCGATGCATTTGCCAAGCTGGTCGCAGCCCAGTTTGACGGCTAGGACAGCGCGCATGGCCCGCGCGCTCTACATTCATTGGCCGTTCTGCTTGTCGAAGTGCCCCTACTGCGACTTCAACAGCCATGTCCGCGATAGCGTTGACACTGCGCTGTGGCAGCGCGCGCTCTTTGCAGACATGGCCCGCGAGGCGGAACTGGCCGGCGGTGAGGCGCTGACTTCCATTTTCTTCGGCGGCGGCACCCCCTCGCTGATGCCGCCCGCTCTGGTGGCGGCCTTGCTGGCTGAGTCTGAGCGGCTCTGGGGCTTTGCCGAGGGCATCGAGATCACGCTGGAAGGCAATCCCACTTCGGTCGAAGCGGCGAACTATGCGGCGCTTGCGGCGGCAGGGGTTAACCGGGTTTCGCTGGGGCTGCAGGCGCTGGACGATGCGACCTTGCATTTCCTCGGCCGCCACCACAGCGCCGAGGAGGGTTTGCGCGCCGTGGACGTGGCGCAGCGCAGTTTCGCGCGGGTCAATTTCGACCTGATCTATGCCCGCCCCGGCCAATCGGCCCCGCAATGGAAGGGCGAACTCCGCCGCGCGCTGGCGATCGGCACCACCCACATGTCGCTTTATCAGCTGACCATCGAGCCAGGCACGCGCTTTGCCACCATGGTGCGCGAAGGCCAGTTTGCGCCGCTGGACGAGGACGCCTGCGCCGACATGTTCGCAGCTACCCGCGCAGCGACCGAGGCGGCAGGCCTCCCCGCCTACGAAGTGAGCAACCACGCCCGACCCGGCGAGGAAAGCCGCCACAACCTCGCCTATTGGCGCTATGATGACACCTGTGGCATTGGCCCAGGCGCGCACGGCCGGCGCGGTGGATTGGCGACGGTGCGCCACCGCAAGCCTGAAAACTGGCTCGACGCCGTCGAGCGCCAAGGCGATGGCATTGCCGAGGCGCGCGCGCTGGGCACCTACGAACAAGCCTCCGAAGGCATGCTGATGGGGCTCCGGTTGGCCGAGGGAATCGATATCTCCGCCATGGCGGCGCGTTTCGGCCGTGCCGAAGGCGAACTGTGCGAGGCCGGCAAGCTGGAATTCTACATCGGGCAAGGCCTGTGCTGGCGTGACGGCCCGCGCATTGGCGTCACCAGCGAAGGCATGGTACTGCTCGACGGCCTGCTCGCCGAACTGGTGC
>JANLSP010000340.1:0-4401 GCA_031362485.1 Novosphingobium sp. | reverse complement strand
CCAGAAACCATCGGCGAGCGGCGCGTGGAGGAAGTCGACGTTGCCGGGATGACCGACCGGCTGACTGCATTCGCCATGACCAATCCCGATCTCGGGCGGGTGTGGATGCTCCAGATCCTGGCCTCGCCTGACCCTTCGCGCGACCGCTTCTGGGGAGAATATGTCGGCTCGTTGCGGCGCTTCGCTGCGACGGACCTTTCCCAGCCCGATGTCGATGTCGAAGTGCTTGCCGTGCTTACGCTCGCCGGAACGTTCCTCTGGCCGGTCTGGGCCAATGCCCATGCCGGCAATTCCTCGGAACGGGAGGCCATGGCGCGGCGGCTGGCTGACGAGACCCTGCGGCTCTCGCTGTTCGGCTCGATGCGCGCCGCGGCGTTCCCGGAAATTACCGGCAGGCTGCGGAAAGAGGTGGAGGCAGCCGTGCCCGCCTGACCTCTATTTCTATTGCGGGCAGGGCCACCCATGCGCCATTGCCTGATCCATCCACTGGCCCTCACCGGATTGAGCGCCCAATGAATTCAGGAGGAAATTGTCATGTTCACCGCCATTCTTATCGAGAAGACCGAGACCGGCCAGACCTGCGAGCTGAAACAGCTCGACGAAAGCCAGCTGCCCGAAGGTGATGTCACCATCGATGTCCAGGTCTCAACGATCAACTACAAGGATGGCCTCGCCATCACCGGCTCGGGCCCTGTCGTGCGCCGCTGGCCGATGGTCCCCGGCATCGATCTGGTCGGCACGGTGAGCGAAAGCACTTACGGCGAATTCAAGCCCGGCGACACGGTGCTGCTCAACGGCTGGGGCGTGGGCGAAGTGCATTGGGGCGGGCTTGCCACCAAGGCGCGGCTCAATGGCGACTGGCTGATCAAGCTGCCCGCCGGCTTTACCGGCAAGGAAGCCATGGCGATCGGCACAGCTGGTTACACGGCCTCGCTAGGCGTCGATGCCATGGTCAATGCCGGAGTAAAGCCGGCAGACGGCAAGATTCTGGTCACCGGCACGCCCGGCGGTGTCGGCTCGGTGGCAACTGCACTGCTCGCCAAGGCAGGCTACACCGTGGTTGCATCCTATGGCGATGAGAGCGAGCAGGAATACCTGACCAAGCTCGGCGCGACTGAATTCATCCACCGCGACGAGCTGTCGAACCCGGGCAAGCCGCTGCAAAAGGAATTGTGGGCGGGCGTGATCGACTCGGTGGGCAGCCACACGCTGGTCAATGCCATCGCGCAGACAGCCTATCGCGGCCACGTCACGGCCTGCGGGCTTGCGCAGGGCGCTGATTTCCCCAGCACGGTGATGCCTTTCATCCTGCGCGGCATCACGCTGCACGGAATCGATTCCGTCATGTGCCCCAAGGGCCCGCGCATGGCTGCCTGGGCACGGCTCGACCGCGATCTCGACCGGTCGCTGATCGGTCTGATCGGCCATGAGACCGATCTGGCCGGCGCCATCCAGGCCGGGCACGACATCGTCGCCGGCAAGATTCGCGGACGTGTTCTGGTCGATGTAACCCGCTGAATATAATATAATAAATAGGAGAGATAAGATGGCCGATGCAGGCACAAATGTAGGCCCCCAGCTTGACCTCAGCGATGTCGAACATCGCGTAGGTCAGCTGGTCGGCGGCGGACAGCTGTTCGAACCATGCGCCAAGAGCGACATCCGCCGCTGGGTCATGGCGATGGACTATGCCAATCCGCTGCACTGGGACCAGGAATTCGCCGCGACGACAAAGTTTGGCGACATCATCGCGCCGCAGTCGATGGCAGTCAGTCTGGATTATGGCCACGGCTGCCAACCGGCCTGCGTCGGCCACATTCCCGGCAGCCACCTGATCTTCGGCGGCGAAGAGTGGTGGTGGTATGGCACCCCGATCCGCCCGGGTGACAAGCTGTTCCAGGAGCGGCGCTTTTACGATTACAAGGTCACTGACACCAAGTTCGCCGGACCAACCATGTTCAGTCGAGGCGATACTACCCACCGTAACCAGAACGGCGCGCTGGTGGCCAAGGCGCGCTCGACCGCGATCCGTTATCTCGCCGCCGAGGCCGAGCGCATGGGCATGTATGATGCGACCGCCGGCACGCTCAAGCGCTGGACCAAGCAGGAACTCGCCGAAGTCGACAAGATCCGCCATGATTGGCTGATGTCGAACCGCGAGGGCAGGTCGCCGCATTGGGAGGAAGTCTCGGTCGGCGACAAACTGCCGCGCCGGGTCATCGGTCCGCACTCGATCGCCAGCTTCACCACCGAATACCGCGCCTTCCTGTTCAATATCTGGGGCACGTTTCACTGGACCGCGCCCGAAGGCGTTGTCGATCCGTGGATCAATCAGGACCCGGGCTGGGTGGAAGGATTCGGCTTCGACGAGGAACTGGCTCAGCTCGATCCGCGCGCGCGCGACGGGCTATATGTCGGGCCTTCTCGCGGCCACATCGACGATTCCTATGCCAGCGAAGTCGGCATGAGCCGCGCCTATGGCTATGGCGCGACGATGGCGGCGTGGAACACGGATTACCTCGCAATGTGGGCCGGTCATGACGGCATGGTGCGACACGCCAAGTCCGATTTCCGCACACCGGCATTCGAGGGCGATGTCACCTATTTCGAAGGCGAGGTGGTCGACAAGATCGAGAATTCGCAGTGGGGTTTCCCGGTCGTCCAGATCAAGGTCAAGCTGACCGATCAGAACGGCAAGACAGTGGTCAGCTCGCTCAACGAAGTTGAATTGCCATACTAAGGACTGAGCGATGACCGGTAGCGCGGGGCTGGAGAGCGGCCTGTCGATTTCGCGGGGGATCCCGCTTGCCGAAGAGGAAGGCGTCGGTGCGCTGACGCTCGGTGGCTACTTGCGCGAAGTTGCCGGCATGTTCGGCCCGCGCGAGGCGGCGGTGATTCATCTGGACGGCAAGGCTGTTCGCTGGACCTATGACGAACTGCTGGCGCAGTCGCTATCGGTTGCCCGCGCGCTGGTTTCATTGGGGATCGCCAAAGGGACCCGCGTCGGCGTGCTGGCAACGAACCGGCTGGAATTCCTCGCCGGTGTCTTCGGGACTTCGCTCGCTGGCGGCATCGCGACAACGATCAGCACATTCTACACAGCAACTGAACTCGACGAAGTGCTGCGGGTTTCGGGGTGCTCGGTGCTGCTGTTCGAGCGGTGCGTGCTCAAGAAAGACTTCGTCGAACTGCTCGCTAGTTTGGATGAGCAGGTGATGACCGCGTCGCCCGGCAACCTGGCTTCGCTCAGGTATCCTTATCTGCGCCACCTTGCGATGGTCGATAGCGACGAGAACATCGGCACGATTGAGGGATGGAACACGTTCCTGGCACGCGGGGAAGGGGTCTCGCCTGAGCTCGTCGCCGCGCGCGGCGAGGCTGTTGCGCCCAGCGATGTCGGCATGCTCAAGTTCTCGTCAGGCTCGACCGGCAAGGTCAAGGGCATCTTCAGCGCGCACCGGGCAGTCTGCCTCCAATTGTGGCGGTGGAAGCAGTGGTACAACATTCAGGAGCCGCCGCGCACATGGTCGGCAAACGGCTTTTTCTGGTCGGGCAATTTCTGCATGGCGCTTGGCGGGACTTTTTCCGCCGGTGGCAGCCTCGTGCTCCAGCGCTGGTTCGACGGCGAGGAAGCGTTGCGGCTGATGGAAGCTGAGCAAGTCTCCATGCTGCTCGCCTGGCCGCACCAATGGGCCCAGTTGGAAGGCGCGGCAAACTACGCCGAAACCGATCTGTCTTCGCTGCATTATATCGACTGCACCACGCCAATTTCGCGACATCCCACGGTCAAGACAGACTGGCTTGAGCCAGCCCAGGCCTATGGCAACACCGAGACGTTCACGCTGATCACGGTCTATCCATCGGGCACCCCGGCCGAAGTTTCGGGTAAAAGCCACGGCATTCCAACTGCCGGATCGACCATCAAGATTGTCGATCCGCTGACCGGTGCGACAATGCCGCTGGGCGCGCGCGGTGAGATCGCGGTCAAGGGTCCGACGCTGATGCTCGGCTATGCGGGCATTCCGTTGGACCAGTCGCTCGATGAGGACGGCTTCCTGCGATGCAGCGATGGTGGCTATATCGACTATGAAGGGCGGCTCTATTGGGAAGGGCGGCTCAACGACATCATCAAGACCGGCGGGGCAAATGTGTCGCCACTCGAAATCGACGCAGTGATCCGCGAATGCCCGGGGGTGAAAGTCTCGCAAACTGTCGGTGTGCCTGACGAATTGCTCGGCGAAACGGTTGTCTGTTGCATAGTGCCACGTGCCGGAAAGACCCTCAGCGAAGATGAGATCAAAGCCTTCGCGAAGCAAAAACTGGCCAGCTACAAAGTGCCGCGCCGGGTGCTTTTCTTTGCCGAGGACGATCTCAAAACCACCGGCAGTGCCAAAATCAAGA
>JANLSP010000308.1:0-7309 GCA_031362485.1 Novosphingobium sp. | reverse complement strand
CGCGTCCATTCTTCTCTTCGGGTCCCTGCGCCAAGCCGCCCGGATACTCCCCCAGCAAACTCGCGACTGAATCACTGGGCCGCTCGCACCGCGCCAAGATCGGCAAGACGCGCCTGCAGTACTGCATCGACCTGATGCGCGAAGTGCTTGCATTGCCCGACACGCACCGCATCGGCATCGTGCCCGGTTCGGACACCGGCGCTTTCGAAATGGCGATGTGGACAATGCTGGGCGCGCGTGGCGTAACCGCGCTGGCTTGGGAAAGCTTCGGCGAAGGCTGGGTGACCGACGCAGTCAAACAGCTCAATCTCGAACCCACGGTCTCGCGCGCCGACTATGGCCAGCTACCCGATCTCGACAAGGTCGATTGGGACGACGACGTGCTGTTCACCTGGAACGGGACGACCTCTGGCGTGCGCGTGCCCGACGGTGAATGGATTGCTGCCGATCGCAAGGGGCTTTCTTTCGCCGACGCCACCAGCGCGGTGTTCGCCTACGACATTCCGTGGGACAAGATCGACGTCTGCACCTTCTCGTGGCAGAAGGTCCTCGGCGGCGAAGGGGGCCACGGCGTGCTGATCCTGGGCCCCCGCGCGGTTGAGCGGTTGGAAACCTACACCCCCGCATGGCCGCTGCCAAAGGTGTTCCGGCTCGTCTCCAAGGGCAAGCTCACCGAAGGCGTGTTCAAGGGCGAGACGATCAACACGCCCTCGATGCTGGCGGTCGAAGACGCGATCTTCGCGCTCGAATGGGCGAAATCGGTTGGCGGTCTGGAAGGACTGCAGAAGCGCTGCACCGCCAATTCGGATGCGCTGGCCAAGATCGTCTCGCAGCGTGACTGGCTGGGGCATCTGGCCATCGATCACGGTACGCGCTCGAAGACCTCGGTCTGCCTGACAGTCGAAGGCGCGGACGAGGCCTTCATCAAGGCCTTCGCCGCTCTGCTCGAAAAGGAAGGCGCGGCCTATGACATCGCCGGATACCGCGATGCCCCGCCGGGCCTGCGCATCTGGTGCGGCGCGACGGTCGACAGTGCCGATATCGAAGCGCTCGGGCCGTGGCTCGACTGGGCATACGCCAGCCTGCGTTCTTAATTCGTGATCCTCGCGAAGGCGGGGACCCATCTCACAACCCATCCAAACGCGAACCGGGAATTGGATTCCCGCCTTCGCGGGAATGACGAGGAAATCATGACCAAACCCCGCGTACTCATCTCCGACAAGATGGACCCCAATGCCGCCAAGATCCTCGAGGAGCGCGGCTGCCAGGTCGATGTCATCACCGGCGAGACCCCCGAACAGCTGATCGCCCGCATCGGCGATTATGACGGCCTCGCCATTCGCAGCTCGACCAAGGTGACCAAGGCGGTGCTCGATGCCGCGCCGAACCTGAAAGTCATCGGCCGCGCCGGCATCGGGGTCGACAATGTCGATATTCCCGCCGCCTCTGCGCAGGGCGTCGTGGTGATGAACACCCCGTTCGGCAATTCGATCACCACCGCCGAACACGCCATCGCCATGATCTTCGCGCTCGCCCGCCAGATTCCCGAGGCCAATGCGCAGACGCAAGCCGGCAAATGGCCGAAGAACGACTTCATGGGCGTCGAAGTTACCGGCAAGACCCTCGGCCTTATTGGGGCAGGCAATATCGGATCGATTGTCGCCAGCCGCGCGATTGGCCTCAGGATGAAAGTCGTCGCATTCGATCCGTTCCTGTCGCCCGAACGCGCGGTCGAAATGGGTGTCGAAAAGGTCGAACTCGACGAACTGTTGGCACGCGCCGATTTCATCACGCTCCACACGCCCTTGACCGACCAGACGCGTAACATCCTCTCGAAGGAAAACCTCGCCAAGACCAAGAAGGGCGTGCGCATCGTCAATTGCGCGCGCGGCGGCCTGATCGACGAGGCGGCGCTGAAGGATGCTCTCGATTCGGGCCATGTCGCGGGCGCAGCGCTCGACGTATTCCAGACCGAGCCAGCCAAGGACTCGCCCCTGTTCGGCACACCCAACTTCATCTGCACGCCGCATCTGGGCGCGAGCACCAACGAGGCGCAAGTCAACGTCGCGCTGCAGGTGGCCGAGCAGATCGCCGATTTCCTCGTCACCGGCGGCGTGACCAACGCGCTCAACATGCCCAGCCTTTCGGCCGAGGAAGCGCCCAAGCTCAAGCCCTACATGGCGCTTGCCGAACAACTCGGCAGCCTGGTCGGTCAACTGACCACCGGCGCGATCCCGCGCATTTCGATCCATGCCGAAGGCGCGGCGTCGGAGCTCAACATCAAGCCGATCGCCGCCGCGGTCCTCTGCGGCTTCCTGCGCCAGCAAAGCGACACGGTGAACATGGTCAATGCGCCGTTCCTCGCCAAGGAACGCGGCATCGAAGTGCGCGAGGTCAAGACCGAGAAAGAAGGCGATTACCACACGCTGATCCGCGTTTCGGTCAAGACCGATGGGGGCGAACGCTCGGTTGCCGGCACGCTGTTCTCCAACCGCGAGCCGCGCCTGGTCGAGCTGTTCGGCATCAAGGTCGAAGCCGAACTCGCCGGTCACATGATGTATATCGTCAACGAGGATGCGCCCGGCTTCATTGGGCGGATCGGCACGCTGCTGGGCGAAAACGGCATCAATATCGGCACTTTCAACCTCGGTCGCATTGCCGCCGGCGGTGAAGCAGTGCTGCTGCTCTCGCTTGACAGCGCGCTGCCTGCCAGCGTGATGGAAAAGGCCCGGGCGCTCCCCGGCGTCAAGCGCGCGATGGCGCTGGCGTTTTAAGCCCGGTGGGGGCATTGGTCTGCGCTTGAGCGGGAGGCGCCCATGACGTTCGGATTGCTGGCATTGATGATCGCCGCGGCATTTGCCAGTGCGGCCTTCTATATCAATTTCGCCGAGCATCCCGCGCGGATGGGCTTGCCGGTCGCTTATGCGATGCGGCAATGGGAGCCAGCCTACAAACAGGGCTTTATCCTGCAAGCCAGCCTCGCCGTTATCGGCGGGGTATGCGGCCTGGCGCAGTATTTCCGCGAGGGCGGGCCGCTCTGGCTGATCGGCGCATTGCTTCTGCTGGCGAACTGGCCATTCACCCTGCTGGTGATCATGCCGACGAACCGCAAGTTGCTGGCGATGGTCGATGTGCCCGCCCCTGACGCAAGCGACCTGCTGGCGCGCTGGAACCGGTTGCATGCCGTGCGAACCCTCCTTGGCCTCGCCTCTGCCGCCACCCTCTTCGCCGCTGCGATGGACTACACCTGATGCAAGACACCGACCGCGACCTGCTGCCCGAGGGGCTTGAAGACCGCCTGCCGCCAAGCGCGGCCGCGGCCGCGCGCGTGACGCGCGGCGTCCTCGATGTGATGGACAGCCATGGCTACGACCGGGTCCAGCCGCCGAGCATCGAGTTTGAAAAGTCGCTCGCTAGCCGCATGGCGGGGATTAGCCCGCGCCGCATGTTCCGCTTTGTGGATCCGGCAAGCCTGCGGATGATGGCGCTGCGCAGCGACATCACCCCGCAAATCGGCCGGATTGCGGCCACTGGGCTCATTGCTGCGCCAAGGCCACTGCGGCTGTGCTATGCAGGTCAGGTAGTGACGATCAAGGGCGACGGGCTCGATCCCACCCGCGAGCGCTTGCAAATTGGCGCCGAGCTGATCGGAGCGGACAGTGTCACGGCAGCTGGCGAGCTTGTCGCGCTCGCAGTCGAGGCCGCACAGGCAGCGGGTGCGAAAGGCATTTCGGTCGATTTCACCCTGCCCGATCTGGTCGATACGCTCGCCGAGAAGGCGTTGCCGCTGGGCGCTGATAAAATCGAGGCGGTGCGCGGCGAGCTTGATGCCAAGGATGCCGGCGGATTGGTCGCGGCAGGCGGCGAGGCTTACTTGCCGCTGCTCTCTGCGATGGGACCATTCGATGATGCCATAGAGCGGCTTGCTGCGATCGACGCAGGGGGCGCGCTGTCATCGCGCATCGCTGCCTTGCGCGAAGTCGCCGCGCGGGTAGCCGGGAAGGCTCGCCTCACCCTTGACCCTTCCGAACGCCACGGCTTCGAGTACCAGTCATGGTTGGGCTTCACGCTCTATGCCGATGGCCTGCGTGGTGCGCTGGGGCGCGGCGGGGCCTATCGCATCCTTGGCGCTGATGGCGGCGCCGGGGAACCTGCAATCGGCTTCTCACTCTATCCTGATGAGTTGATCGACGCGCTGGGGGCAAACGAAACTGCGCGCGACACGCTGTTCCTGCCGCTGGGCCATGACGCAGTGGCCGCTGAGCGGCTTCGCGCGATAGGCTGGCGCACCATCGCGGCGCTAAGCGCGGCAGACGATGCCCGCACGCTCGGCTGCACTCACTGCCTGATAGAGGGCGAGACTGCCGCAATCTGATCACCGGTGCCTTCCCATTCGACCCCGGCATCCTTGGTGCCGATAACATCGGCCAGTTCCCAGATGTTGCGATAACCATAGCCGTGCAGGTTGATGAAGGTGGGAATATTGAGCGCCATGGGCGCGCGCTTGAGCGCGATCGGCGCGCGGTGATCGCGGAAATTATTGTTACAATAAATATAGATCGGCCGGTTCGGATTGGCCCCGATGACGGCGGCTAGCGCCTCGTCAGTGAAATCAGTGAAAGGCAGGTTCACCGCGCCCTTCAGGTGGCCGCGCTTGAAGGCATCGGCCGAACGGGCATCGAGCAGCAAGGCGCCCTCGGCTGCGGCGCGGCGAGAGAACTCCGCCCAGGTGAGCCGGCGCTGACTGCGCAATGCGCCAAGCTCGTTTGCGAGCCGGGAAAAGGCGGGATAGTCGATCTGCGGATTGACCGGCGCGCGTGCCAAGGCGGGCTGGGCAATAAAGGCGCAGGCAAGCGCAAGGACAATCGGGCGGATTGCAGGCATGATAAGGGTTCCCTTCCTGTGGAGGGAACGAGGCTTGCAAGCGGCAGCTTTACCCTGGCTGAATGTCAGGCATGCCTGCGGTTAAACTTCCACAGCGACCAGACCCCCACCAGGCACCACACCACATTGAGCACCGCCGACGGCATCGCTCCATGCCACCAGGTGTTCACAACGAAGCCCGCAGCGCCAACCACATTCATCCACTGATAGGCGCGCGACTGCCCAGTGAGCCGGCCATTAGAGACGAGAATGTAGGAGCCGAGGATGAGCAGCGCCGCCGCCCATCCCAAGGCCTCAATGGCAATGTCGAGCGCGCCCAAATCAGGCCGCCAGCTTCCTCAGCACGTAATGCAGGATCCCACCGTTCATGAAGTATTCGACCTCATTGGCGGTATCGATCCGGCAGAGCGCGGTGAAGGAGAACTGGGTGCCGTCTGCGCGGGTCACCAGTACGGCCACGTCCTGGCGCGGAGTGAGGCCAGCCACGCCGGTTATGGTGAAGGTATCATCGCCGGTGAGGCCCAGCGACGTGCGGCTCTCGCCAACCTTGAACTGCAAGGGCAGCACGCCCATGCCCACCAGATTGCTGCGATGGATGCGCTCGAAGCTTTCAACGATCACCGCGCGCACGCCCAAGAGGTTGGTGCCCTTGGCTGCCCAGTCGCGGCTGGAGCCGGTGCCATATTCCTTGCCTGCGACGATCACCATCGGCGTGCCGTTTGCCTTGTGCTTCATCGCGACATCATAGATCGGCTCGGGCGTGCCGGCTCCGAAACGGCTCATGCCGCCTTCAACGCCGGGGACCATCTCGTTCTTGATCCGGATATTGGCGAATGTGCCGCGCATCATCACTTCGTGATGGCCGCGCCGCGCACCGTAGGAGTTGAAATCGGCCTTGGCTACCTGGTGTTCCATCAGCCACTTGCCTGCCGGGCTGTCGGCCTTGATGTTGCCGGCGGGCGAAATGTGGTCGGTGGTGATCGAATCGCCAAGAATCGCCAGCGGCTTCGCCTCGATGATATCCGTCACCGGCGGCGGGGTCATGGTCAGACCCTCGAAATAGGGCGGGTTGGCAACATAGGTGCTGCCCGCGCGCCACTGGTAGGTTTCCGAGCCGGTGACGTTGATTGCCTGCCAGTGCTTGTCGCCGAGATATACGTTGGCATAGCGCGCCTGGAACATCGCGCGGTCCATGCACATGGCCATGGTCGCGGAAACTTCCTCGTTGGTCGGCCAGATGTCCTTGAGGAACACGTCCTGACCACCCGAACCCTTGCCGATTGGCGTGGTGACGAAATCCTCGATCACCGTGCCCTTGAGCGCATAGGCGACCACCAGCGGCGGCGAGGCGAGGAAATTGGCGCGCACGTCGGGCGAGACGCGGCCCTCGAAATTGCGGTTGCCCGAGATCACCGAGGCAGCGACGATATTGTTCTCGTTTATCGCCTTGCTGATCGGTTCTGCCAGCGGCCCGGAGTTGCCGATGCAGGTGGTGCAGCCATAGCCGACCAGATTGAAGCCGATAGCGTCGAGATGCTGAGTGAGGGCAGCTTTGTCGAAGTAATCGGTGACCACCTGGCTACCCGGCGCAAGGCTGGTCTTGACCCAGGGCTTGGGGCGCAAGCCAAGCTCATTTGCCTTCTTCGCAACCAGACCTGCCGCCACCATCACCCCTGGGTTGGAAGTATTGGTGCAGCTGGTTATCGCGGCGATGACGACATCGCCGTCGCCGATGTCGTGCGCCTTGCCTTCGACCGCCACGCGCGCGTTCACCTTCTTGTAGGTCTCGGCCATGTCCGTGTTGAACACGTCGTCGACTGCGGTCAGGTCGACCCGGTCCTGCGGGCGCTTGGGGCCGGCGAGGCTGGGGACGACAGTAGCCATGTCGAGCTCAAGCGTGCTCGAGAAAATCGGCTCGACAGACGGATCGATCCAGAAGCCCTGCTCCTTGGCATAAGCTTCGACTAGTGCGATCTGGCTTTCCTCGCGGCCGGTGAGGCGCAGATAGTCCAGCGTCTTGTCGTCGATGCCGAAGAAGCCGCAGGTGGCGCCGTATTCCGGCGCCATGTTGGCGAGGGTCGCACGGTCGGCAAGACTGAGCGAGGTGAGGCCGGGGCCGTAATATTCGACAAACCGGCCAACCACGCCGTGCTTGCGCAGCATGTTGGTAGCGGTGAGCACCAGATCGGTGGCGGTAACGCCTTCCTTCAGCGCGCCGGTCAGCTTGAAGCCGACCACTTCGGGGACCAGCATCGACACCGGCTGGCCGAGCATCGCTGCCTCGGCCTCGATCCCGCCAACGCCCCAGCCGAGCACGCCGAGGCCGTTGACCATGGTGGTGTGGCTGTCGGTGCCGACGCAAGTGTCAGGATAGGCAACGGTCACGCCATTCTGGTCGGTGGAAGTCCAAACGGCCCGTGCGATG
>JANLSP010000303.1:0-11312 GCA_031362485.1 Novosphingobium sp. | reverse complement strand
GCGGCGGGGATTCGCGCCGCAGGTGGGCTCGCTACCGGGCTTCAGGGCGATGTCACCGACGAGGCCCGCATGGCCGCCGTCATGGCGCAGGCTGCCGCACTTCAGGGCGGCATCGATATTCTGATCAACAATGCCGGTCTGCACAGCGAAGAATACAGCCAGCCGATCATCAAGATGGGCTATGCCAAAACGCGGCGGCTGTTCGAAGTCAATGTGGGCGGCACGCTGGTCTGCACGCTCGCCGCCTGGCCGCACATGAAGGGCCGTGCGGGGGCAAGCATGGTCAACATCTCATCGATGGCCGCGCACATTGGCGGATCGGCCTATGGCACGTCGAAGCTGGCAGTGGCCGGACTGACCATCACGTTTGCTCAGGAACTGGGCCCGGACGGCATTCGTGTGAATGCCATCTCGCCGGGGCTCATGCTGACGGAAACGATCAAGGCCGAGCTGCCCGCCGAAACCATGGCGAGGGTCAAGGCGATACAGATGATCAGCGACGATGGCCTTCCGGAACACATCGTCGATGCCATGCTGTTCCTGACCTCCGAAAAAGCTCGCTTTATCACCGGTGAGATTCTTCGCGTCACCGGCGGCGCGGCGGCGGGGGTCTAGGATGGCGCTCAAAGGCGATATTGCGCCGGAAAAGGCGCGGGCTGCGGCCAGCGTCTATCCGCCGCCGCATGGCGAAAAGCTGGCGGGCCGCAAGACCTGGCCGCTTACCGGGCAGTGGAAGCTGACCCAGTTCGGTGTGAACCTGGTCGAGCTGCCACCCGGCGCGTGGTCGACCCAGCGCCACTGGCACCGTAATAACGACGAGCTTGTGGTGGTCGTCTCGGGCGAGCTGGTCGCAGTGACAGACGAGGGTGAGGAAGTGCTGCGGGCAGGGGACTGCATCGCTTTCAAGGCCGGGTTAGCCAATGCCCATCACCTGCAGAACCGTTCGAACACACCAGCGGTATATTACGATATCGGCGGGCGCGATGCCTGGGATGTCTCGACATTCCCCGAAATGGGGCTCGAAGCCTACACCCATCAGGAACTGCGTTTCCGCCCCATCCGGGAGAACAAGTAATATGAGCGAGGATTCCCTTCGTCCCGATGCCCGGGCCTATCTCGACGCGATGGCGGCAAACCCGCGCCCGCCGATGAACGATGCGACCATCGCAATGATGCGCCAGGTGCCGCCCGAAATGATCGAGAACATGCTCCTGTTGTTTGAGCGGCCGCTGGGCGAGCTGGGCGAAGTTCGCGATGTCACCATGCCGGGACCGGGGGGCGATATCGCGTTGCGGCTGTTTGATCCGCGCAAGGATCGCGCGCCAGGGCCGGTCGTAGTGTTCTATCACGGCGGCGGCTTCGTCGTCGGCAGCATCGGCACGCACGCGCCGCTGGCGGCAGAGATCGCGCGCCAGCTTGATATGCCGGTTATCTCGGTGGAATACCGGCTGGCGCCCGAGGACAAGTGGCCCGCCGCGCCCGACGATGCAGAAGCCGCAGCACGCTGGATAGCGGAAAACGGTGCAGTTTTTGGGCGCGAGTTCACCGGGCTGGTTATCTGCGGCGACAGCGCGGGGGGCACTCTGACGCTGGTGACCACTCTCGCTTTGCGCGACAAGCCGGCCGCCTTGCCGGTCGTTCTGCAAGTTCCAATCTATCCGGTCAGCGACCGTTCAAAGCCCTATCCTTCGGCGACAGCATTCGGCGATGGTTACGGACTTGACACGGTCAGCATCGCTTATTTTGACAAAGCCTATGGCTCTGACAGTCAGCACTGGCGCGCATCGCCGCTGCTTGCTGATCTGGCGGGCCTGCCGCCGACGCTGCTGGTTACGGCCGCATTCGATCCATTGCGTGACGAGGGGCGAGCTTTTGCCGCCAAGGCAATCGAAGCGGGAGTCGATCTGACCTACCGCGAATATGCCGGTACGATCCACGGCTGCTTTACTTACCGCAAAGCCTTGCCTTCATCGCAGGACGACCTGACCAGGTTGCTCGCAATGGCGCGCGACATGATTACGACTGCAACGACGGTTTGATCAGGCCAGCGCGGCAGCAGGCGGCATGGTCTTGCAAGCTGGAGGTTGCCGAACATTGTCGTTGAGCGGGAACAGGCTGGGCTGATTGGCGTCTTCCAGTGGCAAGCGCAGATCGGCCAGCAACTGTCTGATTTCACGCCGGGCCGTCGTCTTGACCCGGGCCAGGTTCGGTAGCCGTTTGAGATCTATATGGGTCAGACCAAGCAGAAACAGCTCGCGGTAGGCAACCCGGTCACCAAGCCCGGTGCCTAGCCGGAAGCCAGCCTTCTTTGCCAGCCTGTTCAAGGCCCCTCGCGCCACTGACTCATTGGTGCTGCCGGCTTGTCGGATCCGGTTCGGCATGACAATCCAGTCGGGTGCGGGCAGGCGCAGATCCTGCTTTGCTGCGACCAACGACTGAACCAGCCTGGAAAAGTGGCCCAGCCGGGTCAATCGGAGAGAATGCGCATCGAACTGGCCGAGCACGTCCAGATCGGCAAATGAACACGCGACCGGAGTCACCAGCGTGTCCGCCATGGCGATGGCACGGCGGGTCAAAGGCGTGTCGCTGCCTGCAGCATCAAGCAGCACGAAATCGCAGTCGGAGCCGATGCGGGAAATTTCCTGGCTAAGATAGGCTCCGCTCGGCTGCGCCAATGCGGTGTGGCGGGGCAAGGGCAGCCAGGTCTTGAGTAGCCGGCAAGTCGCCTCCCGGTTGATCAGCGCGCGCGAGAGGGTTGCCTGCGCATAGTCGAGGTCGATGCAGGCGACCTTCTGGCCAGCATCAGCCAGGGCAATCGCGGTATGGAAAGCGAGCGTCGATTTTCCGACTCCGCCCTTTTCATTCGCGAAAACAATCAGATGTCCGTTCTGACGCGGGCGAGACGCTACGTCGCGAACCACGACCGAGGGATGCTCGCCGCCCAGATCCCAACTCGGCTCTCTGGCACTTCCAGTCGGCTTTGCCCTACCGAGAATTTGTTGTTCAATACCCATGTTTGCGCCCACCCCCGCTTGAACGCTTTCGCGACTCAGGCATAACCCTGTGGATACTAGTAATTATCCGGGGATAATACCAAGAGCTTTAAGACTCTTTATTGACTTTCCTCTTCGACCATCACGGCGCACTTTCGGATGACGGAATCGATCAAGACTTTCTGCCGCAATTGCGGGGCGCAATGCTCGATGGAAATTGACGTTGAGCACGGGCGCATGGTGCGCGCGCGGCCCGATGGCAGTGTATCGCCCTATGGCGGCTACATGTGCCCCAAAGGGCTCGCTGCGGTGGAACTGCACAACGGAATGGAAGCGCGGCTGACGACTAGCCTCGTGCGTGATGCGAGCGGTGTGCATGTGCCAATCGCTGCCGAAGCAGCACTTGACGAAGTGGGCGCTAAACTGGCGGAAATCCTGAGCCAGCACGGCCCGCGTGCAATCGCGGTTTATCATGGCACCGGTGCTTATCGCAGCGTTCTGGGCAATCTGCTCGAACGCGCACTGGTCGCCGAGATTGGCACGCCCAATTTCTTCTCGTCGATGACCATCGACCAGTCGGCAAAATGGGTGACCATGGCGCGGATGGGAACTTTTGCCAGCGGCAGGCACCAGATGCGCGATGCCGATGTGATCTTGCTGGCGGGCGGCAATCCGCTGGTCAGCCATCAGGGCGTTCCTTTCGCGCTTGCGGAAACTGTGGCGCCTGCCCGGGCATTCGAGGCCGCAAAGGCCCGCGGCTGCAAGGTGATCATCGTTGATCCGCGGCGTACCGAGACTGCGCGCTATGCTGATCTGCTGATTCAACCACTGCCGGGACAAGATGCGGAGATATTCGCCGCCATCGCGCATGTCCTGCTGCGTGACGGCACGTTTGATGCCACTTTCACCTCGCGCTGGTGCATCCAGATCGAGCAACTCAGAGCCGCTCTCGCCCCGTTCACGCCAGAACTGGCGGCAGCACGCGCAGATATCCCCGTGGAGCAGATCGAACAGGCCGCCGCATGGATGGGGGCGGCAAAGCGGCCGATCGCAGGCAGCGGCACCGGACCATCCATGGCGGCCAATTCCAATCTCGCCGACCACATGATCGAAACGGTGAATGCGTTGGCCGGAGGTTATCGCCGCGCGGGTGATGTGGTCCGCAATCCCGGCACCTTGCGGGTAAAAGATACGTTCGAGATGGCAGTCTCGCCGACGCGCAGCTTTGCGCACGGACCGCGCTGTCTCAGTGCGGACACCGGCGCGCTCGTCGGCGAATTTCCCACTGCGCTGCTTCCCGGCGAAATCATGGCAGACAGCCCTGACCGCATTCACGCGCTGATTTGCTTTGGCGGCGATCCCTTGCGGGGGATGGGCGATCCGCACATGGCACAGATGGCTTTCGAGAAGTTGGATCTGCTGATTTCACTCGATTGCCGGATGAACGAGACCGGTAAACTATCGCACTATGTCTTCGCGACCAGCCAGCCGTTCGAGCGGCCCGAGCTTTCTGTATCGGGCGACGGCATGTTTCCCGAGGCCTTCGTACAATATACCAAGGCGGTGGTGGAGCCGCCTGCCGGGATAATCCATGATTGGGAGGTGTTCTGGGGGCTGGCGGCGCGGATGGGCGTGCCACTGACCTTCAAATTCTGGAACTATGGGCTCGACTACAAGGCGATCCCCGACGGCCTGCTCCTGAGTCCGGTGGACAAGCCAGATCCGGAAGCGCTGTTCCGGTTCCTGGCGAAAGACAGCGCCGTTCCTTTCGATGCGATCAAGGCCAGTCCGGGCGGCGTGCGGCGGGCCGATGCCTCGCGGCATGTCCTCCTGGCACCATCGAACGGCGGGAAGCTTGAGCTTTGTCCGGGCGATGTTGCAGCGGAGTTGGTGGCGCTGGCCAATGCTCCCGACAAGGAAGATGGCTATGCCTATCGCCTGACCTGCCGCCGCATCCTTCATGCAATCAACAGCGCCTATCGCAACAGCCGCGAGACGCGGCGGCGCTATCCGGTCAACTATGCTTACATGAACCCGGCTGACATGGCAGCAGCCGGGATCGCCGAGGACGCAGAGGTCGAAATTGCCTCGCCCCACGGGTCGATCCGCACGCTTGCGCGCGGCGAAGACCGGTTGCGGCCCGGCGTCGTCTCGATGTCGCATATGTTCGGCCCGCTGGTGTCAAGCGGCGACCTCATGGCGGATGGCGGTGCTAATGTCGGCCAGCTGACTTCGCTGCGCGAGGATCTACAGCCGATCAACTTCATGCCGCGCTTTTCCGGCATTCCGGTGAATATCAAAGCGGTCTAACCCTCCGGTGCGCCGTATTTCTCGGCCAACTCCAACAGGTCTGGCAAGCGTTCCGCGCCCGTTGAGCGCATCACTCCGGCCACCATCGCATAGCAGCCGACGGTGAACATGAAGTCGAGCATCTGACGAGAGTCCCATTCGCAAGACAAGCCCTGCCAGCTTGCATCGCTCAGTTTGTGATCATGGACAAGTTCCTCGGTCGCCCGCATCACGAGGCTCTCGAATGGCGTGAAGTATGGATCATCGGCACCGCGCTGGATCGGACCATACATGTCCGGCGATAGACCACAGCGCACACTGGTGATGAGGTGGCTTGACCACATGTAGATCGCCTTGGTGATCCAGGCTGTGCGCATGATCGCAATCTGGCGCAGCTTTACGGGGAGTGTATTGGCGCTCAGCAGATGCACATTGAGCGGCGAGAAAGCATTGGCCAACGCCGGGTGATTGGCGAATGTCCGCAGCACCGGGTTCTTGTCGGCATCCTTGAAGATGCCGCCGGTCCATTGCCCGAAGAAGGCCTGAACTTCGGCGTCGAAGCTCTCAGGGCCGACTTGCGCCATGCGAGCGGGGGGATCGGGACGGAGATTGTCGGAATGGGGCATGCTGCGAGGTTGCCCGCGCCATGCCCCATCCGTCAATCCATGTTGCGGCGCCCGGCCTGACTAATCAGGTGCCAAAGGTGCGCTGCCACCAGCCTTTGCGCGGCGAGCCGTCTGCGTTGGTTTCCGCTGCCTCGGTTTCTGCGCCGGCAGCGACCGAAACGACCTCGCCCGCATCGTCAGTAGCTTTCTTGCGGCGAGCGCGGGCGGGCTTGGCCGGCGGAGTTTCCTCCACTTCAGGCTCCGCTGCCGGAGCGGGGAATTCCGGCTCTGCCTCGCTCACTTCTTCCGGAGCGCTGGCGGCCTTGCGGCGCGAGCGCTTGGGCTTGGCAGCCACTTCGGCTTCGGCTTCGGCAGAAACCTCTTCGGCTACCACTTCGGCTTCAGGTGCCGCAGCTTCTTCTGCTTCAACCACGGCAACAGCCTTGCGGCGGCCGCGCTTTTTGGGTGCGGCTTCAACCGGGACTTCAGCAACAGGTTCAGCGATTGCTTCGACCGGTGCTTCGTCGCCTGAGGCTATTGCTTCGTCGCCAATGTCCTGGTTCTGCGCCGTATCGCCTTCTTCGCGGCCACGACCACCACGGCGGCGGCGACCACGACGGCGGCGCTTGCGTGGGCCTTCGCCGTCTTCGCCAAGATCATCGGCGCGCGGAGCCCTCTCGCTGTCGTCGCCCTGATCATCTTCCGACTCAGAGCCGGCATCGGCTTCGCTGGTGTCCTCAGCAGGGCGCTCGTCGCGGCGATTGTTGCGTCCACGGCCCCTGCGACCACGCCGTCCGCGCGAGCCTTCGCCGTCGCCGCGTTCGCTGCGCTCGTCAGCAGCCTCTTCTTCCTCGTCGATCTCTTCTTCGAAGTCCGGCTCCTCGCCATCATCCTCGAGCACGATCGGCCCGAACTGGGGCACGAATTCGTTGCGCGGACCTGATGAGGCCACCCGCATCTTGGCGCCTTCGTTCTCGCCTTCGGGCAGAACCTGAATATGCACGCCATAGAGCGCTTCGATCTCGGCGAGATCGGCGCGCTTGGTGTTGAGCAGGTAGATTGTGGCTTCCTGACTGGCAAACAGCGAGATCGTGCTGCCCTTGCCGCGCGCCGCTTCGTCCTCGATCAGCCGCAGCGCTGAAAGTGCCGAGGAACTGGCAGTGCGGACCAGGCCGGTGCCATCGCAATGCGGGCAAGTTCGCGTCGTCGCTTCGAGCACACCGGTGCGCAGGCGCTGGCGGCTCATTTCCATCAGGCCGAAGCCCGAAATCCGGCCAACCTGGATACGTGCACGGTCGTTCTTGAGCGCGTCCTTCATCGCCTTCTCAACCTTGCGGATGTTCGACGAGTATTCCATGTCGATAAAATCGATCACCACCAGCCCGGCCATGTCGCGCAGGCGTAGCTGGCGAGCGATTTCGCGCGCGGCTTCAAGGTTGGTGTTGAGCGCGGTTGCCTCGATGCCGTATTCCTTGGTGGATCGGCCCGAGTTGATATCGATCGAGACCAGCGCCTCGGTCGGGTTGATGACGATATAGCCACCCGACTTCAGCTGGACGAACGGATCGTACATCGCGCTCAGCTGGTCTTCGGCGCCATGGCGCTGGAACAGCGGGACTGGATCGGAATAGGCCTTCACCCGCTTGACGTGGCTGGGCATCAGCAGCTTCATAAAGTCGCGTGCAGCGCGGTAGCCGGCTTCACCCTCGACGACGACGTCCTCGATGTCCTTGTTATAAATGTCGCGGATCGCGCGCTTGATCAGATCGCTGTCGGAATGGATCAGCGCGGGGGCCGAGCTTTTCAGCGTATTTTCACGAATGCCGTCCCACAGCCGTGCCAGATAGTCGAAATCGCGCTTGATTTCGGTCTTGGTGCGCTGGAGCCCGGCAGTGCGGACAATGCAGCCCATCGACTTGGGCAGGCTCATTTCGGCGATAATACCCTTGAGCCGCTTGCGATCAGTTGCCGAATTGATCTTGCGGCTGATGCCGCCGCCATGGCTGGAATTGGGCATGAGCACGCAATAGCGGCCAGCGAGGCTAAGGTAGCTTGTCAGCGCAGCGCCCTTGTTGCCGCGTTCTTCCTTGACCACTTGGACCAGCAGAACCTGCCGCCGGTGGATTACGTCCTGAATCTTGTAACGGCGGCGCAGCGCCATGCGCTTGGCGCGCAGATCGTCAGCTTCCTTTGAGCGTCCACGGCCCTGCTGGCGGCGACCGCGGCGGGGGCGATCTTCACCATCTGACGATTCATCATCTGCTGAACCATCCTCATCGCTGCCGCTGGCTTCCTCTTCCTCTTCCTCTTCCTCTTCCTCGTTCTCGTTTTCGAAGTCGTCCTCGACATGGCCGCCCTCGATCGTCGCGACTTCATCATCCCCATCGACTTCGGTGAACCCGCCGCCCATGTCGTCGCTGAGATCGTCGTCCTCGATGCGGTCGAGCGCACTCTCGCCGTAGTCATCGGCATCTTCGGCAGCGCGCAGCGCGGCTTCTTCTTCGGCATGTGCCGCTTCTTCGGCGAGCAGCCGGTCGCGGTCATCCTTCGGAATCTGATAATAGTCCGGATGAATTTCGCTGAAGGCAAGAAAGCCGTGGCGATTGCCGCCGAAGTCGACGAAGGCCGCCTGCAGCGACGGTTCGACCCGGGTTACCTTGGCCAGATAGATATTGCCCTTGATCTGCTTGTGTTCGGCAGATTCAAAGTCGAATTCCTCAATACGGTTGCCCTTGAGCACCGCCACCCGGGTTTCTTCCGAGTGGCGCGCATCGATCAGCATGCGCGATGTCATTGTTTATTCTCCAAGCGCGCCGTCGCACTGGCGGACCGGACGTGGTTCCAAAAGCGTGGGGTCCGGCATTCAGGGCGGCGCGAAATTGTGTGGTGAAGATGCGCGGCAAGGCGGGGGCACAGGCCTCCGAACGGCGCGCATCAGCATAGGGGGATAGCGGCCCGGAAATGGCCCGCTGGTGGAGTTTCGTGTCTGCTGTCATGGGAATGCGCGGCAAAGACGTGCGCGCAAGGCCTGCAACCCGGCCTGCCGACACCCGATTGGGCTGCGGCGGACAAGTCGTCAGGAAATCTCTCATGAAAGCTTCAACCTGCTGGGTTCCGGCAAAAAAATCCGGAGGTGTGCCCGCGGCACCCATGCCGATCCAGCTGATTCTGCAGGTCCAGGGCAAAGAGCCCGAGCTGCAGCGCAATAGGATCGGAACAAGCCTGCCCCGGCTGCGGCGAGTTAGCACCGCTCAGGCAGAGGGGCAAGTTTATTGCGGGGTGCCAATGTGGAACACCGCAAGCCGGGCGTTGCGACTTGGGTAATCGCACCCTAATCACATTGGTTCAATGCGTCGCTTTTTGCCACTTTTGAGTATTCTGCTTGCGCCATTGGTGGTTTTTGCCGCCCTGGTGGCAGTCGATCGCCTGCTCGGCTCGCCGGGACGAGGCCATGATTATGTCTTGCGCCTGCCTATTCCGCCGACTGCGGGTGAGGTCGGCCTGCCAAAAGTGGAAGGCCCGCAGGACGCCGGCCGGCCGCTGGTGGTGATCGATGCCGGGCATGGTGGACACGATCCGGGGGCGGGTACCGACGAGATCAGGGAGAAAGCTCTTACCTTGCGCCTGGCGAGCGCGCTGCGCGACGAATTGCTGCGCGGCGGCGGAATCCGAGTGGCGATGACACGCGATGACGACCGGTTTCTGCTGCTCGAGGAGCGTACAGGGATTGCCCGGCGGTTGAACGCCGACCTGTTCCTGTCGATTCATGCTGACAGCACGGAAGGCTCGGATGCCAGCGGCGCCTCGGTCTATGTGCTTTCGGAAAAGGGATCGAGCGAGATTGCCCAGCGCATGGCCGACCGCGAAAATCGTTCGGATGCGATCAATGGCGTGGTGCTGGGCGAGCAGAGCGATGCAGTCAGCGCGATTCTGGTCGACCTGTCGCAGCGCGAGACCCAGACCCGATCAGAGGAATTCGCCCGGCTGATCCTGCGCACGTCGAGAGGAAAACTGGCAATGCGCGATTTCGCGATGCAATCAGCTGCGTTCGTTGTGCTCAAATCGCCCGATGTGCCATCCGTGCTGTTCGAAGCAGGATACATCAGCAATGAAGAAGAGGCGGCGCGGCTCAACACCAGCGAAGGCCGGCGTAATTTTGCCGAAGTCGCCGGCGCGGCCATTCGCCTGTTCTTTGCCCGGCAATCGCGGTTATAGAGACTGGCGCAAGGGGAAATGGGCATGCTAGAGCGCCTCTGCCATGGCTGAGACCAACGCTTCCCCGAATCTGCGCCTGCGCATCCGTCGCAATGCCAGCGGCATTGTCGGTGAATTTCGCGACAGCTGGCGCGAGAGGCCCTGGTTCCGCAAGGTCTGCTATGCGCTGGGGGGGCTGTTAATTGCGTTCCTGCTGCTTTGGGTACTGGTCCTACGCAACTTGCCATCGGCGGACAAGTTACTGACCTATCAGCCGCCATTGCCCAGCATGGTGCGCAGCATCGATGGCTCGATTGTCTACAGTTATGCGCGCGAACGCCGGGTGCAGCTGCGCTTTGTCGATTTTCCCAAGCCGATGGTGAATGCGTTTCTGGCGGCGGAAGACAAGACTTTCTGGAGCCATGGCGGGGTCGACTATACCGGGCTCGTCGGGGCAGTGTTCGATTATGTCACCAAGATCGGATCGGGCGAGCGGGCGCGAGGCGGCTCGACCATTACCCAGCAGGTCGCCAAGAACATCCTCATCGGCAACGAATATTCGATTGGCCGCAAGTTGAAGGAAATGATCCTCGCCGGGCGGATCGAGGATGTGCTCAACAAGCAGCAAATTCTCGAGCTGTATCTCAATGAAATACCGCTCGGCCGCCAGAGTTTCGGCGTGCAGGCGGCGAGCCGCGCCTATTTCGGCAAGGATGTCGGCGAGTTGCAGTTGCATGAGGCGGCCTTCCTTGCGATTTTGCCGAAGGCGCCGGAGACCTATGGCCGAGCGAAGAATGCGGCGCTTGCGCTCGAACGGCGCAATTGGGTGCTGGATCAGATGGTCAAGAATGAACTTGCGACGCCGGCGCAGGCCAATGCGGCCAAGGCACAGCCGCTGGGCATCATCGCGCACCGGGTTGAAACCTATGATCCCTCGGTTGGCTATTTTGTCGAGGAAGTGCGCCGCCGACTGATCGAGAAATACGGCGAGAGCGCAGATGCCGGACCCAATAGTGTCTATTCAGGCGGGCTGTGGGTGCGCACATCGCTTGATCCGCAAATTCAGAAAGCTGCCCAGGATGCCTTGCGCGCCGGTCTTCTGCGCTATCATGCCGGTAGAGCCTGGAGCGGACCGATCGAACGCATCAAACTCGATCCTGACAGCTGGCGTTCGCAACTGACGCTGGCCGGCAAATCGATCTCTTATCAGGACTGGCGGGTGGGCGTGGTC
>JANLSP010000282.1:0-2219 GCA_031362485.1 Novosphingobium sp. | reverse complement strand
CTCGAGGCCGACCTGGCTGCGCTGCCCGGAATTGCCGGTTTCAGCGTCGCCCGGCTCGATGCCGCCGGGCCAGTGACGATCCGCACGCATCGCGGCGACCAGCCGCTGGCAGTCGGTTCGACATTCAAGCTGTGGGTGCTCGATGCCGTTGCCGAAGAGGTGGCGCAAGGGCGGCTCTCGTGGAGCCAGGCGGTTCCCATCGGGCCGCGCTCGCTGCCCAGCGGAATAACACAGGACTGGGCACCGGGTACGCCGGCCAGCGTCGAACAGCTCGCCACGCTGATGATCTCGATCAGCGACAACACCGCGACTGACACGCTGATCCGCCTCGTCCGGCGCGAGCGGGTTGAAACGCGGCTGAGCGCGACGAGGCATTCACGCCCCGAGCTGATGCAGCCCTTCCTGATGACTTCCGAGATGTTCAACCTCAAGCTTGGTCCGCAATCGCGGCGGGATGCCTATGCGCGGTCCGACAGTTCCGGACGGGCGCAGATTCTCGCAGCACTGCCGCCGGGCGTTGAATCCTCGGCAACTGGCAACGCTGCCGCATTCTCCGCAGGACCCCCGGTGGCGATCGACAGCATTGAATGGTTTGCCACGACCAATGATGTGGTCCGCGTTCTCGACGCGCTGCGGCGGCGCAGCGATCCGCGGGTGCAGACGATCCTCGGAGTTTCGCCTGGCATGTCGCCGCAATTCCGCAGCGGATTTTCCTACGCCGGTTTCAAAGGCGGTTCGGAGCCGGGCGTGCTCAATCTCAGCTGGCTGCTGCGCCGCCCATCGGGCACCTGGTATGCCGTCACCACCAGCTGGGTAAACAAGGCCGCGCCACTGCAAAACGGCAGGCTGGAACTGCTCGCCCAGAAGCTGTTCGCTCTGGCCCCGTAGACAAAAAATTCTGCGCTTTCCTACATCCTTCGCTCCTTGGTAGAATCGAGTTGCCTTCCAAGGAGACCCCCACATGTCTGCAATCCTTCGCCGCGCGGCCGCCTTTGCCGCGCCTTTTGCGCTCACCGCCTGCCTCACGGCAACGCCAGCCGCCGATGCCCAGCTCGCCGAGGCAGCGCGGACGCTGCAGACGCAGGCCGCGCGGTTTTATGCGACGCTGGCGATCGAAGCCGCGCCGCAATGCGCATACGAACAAAACAAGAACTCTTACGATTCACTGCGCGTTTCCGTTGCTGCCATCCAGAGCCGCATTGCCGCTCGCGGCGCAGGGCCCGCGCTGGAGCACGCCGGTCAGGCGCTGGCGCGGCTGGTCGAGGATGCCCGCGCCAGTCACCAGGCCGCCTCCGCGCGCACCGATGATGCCCACGGGACCTGCATGGCGCCCGGTGCGATTGCGCTCAACGCCGGCGCCTTCGACCGCGCCGCCGCCGCCATTGCTTTGTCGCAGACCCCCGCAGGAGAACAATGATGACCATCGATCTTGCCGCACTCGCCGCGCCACTCGGCCAGGCCATGCTTGCTTCGCTGGGCACCGACAGCGCGCGGCTGAAGGCGCTGGCGCTGGCCGAGGCAGAAGCGCTTGCCCATGCACTTGCCCGCATCGCCGCTCTCGCCGCGTCCGGCTCGGTTAACAGCGAGGAAGCGCAGATCCTGCTGCGCATCCAGCGCGATGCCAGCGAGGCCGTGCTCGCCAGCCTCGCCGAAGTCAGCCGGGTCTCCGCCGAGAAGGCCGTCGGCGCGGCGCTGCGCGAGACGCTGGAGCACACCTTGGGCCAGGGCGCGTTGGCGCCGATTCTGCGGGCAATTGCCGCCTGATCCTTCACTCTTGCCAGTCCGTGCGCTGCGACCTATCGGCATTTGTTTGGTAACATCGCACGGGAATGGGCAATGCAGCGTTTTGAAGGCACCAAGAACTATGTCGCAACCGATGATCTGAAGGTTGCGGTAAATGCTGCGGTGCTGCTGCGCCGGCCCTTGCTGGTCAAGGGCGAACCGGGCACCGGCAAGACCGTGCTGGCGCATGAGATCGCCAAGGCGGTGAATGCCCCCTTGATCGAATGGAACGTCAAGAGCACCACCAAGGCGCAGCAGGGCCTCTATGAATACGACGCCGTCGCCCGCCTGCGCGATGGCCAGCTCGGCGACGAGCGGGTGCACGATATCAGCAACTACATCCGCCGTGGCAAGCTGTGGGAAGCCTTCACCGCGCCGCAGCTGCCCGTCCTGCTGATCGACGAGATCGACAAGGCCGACATCGAATTTCCCAACGA
>JANLSP010000255.1:0-3096 GCA_031362485.1 Novosphingobium sp. | reverse complement strand
TGACCGCCGGTTTTTGCCGGGTATTAACCCCTCGCCGCTATGCCGTTGGACATGAAACACGCCAAAAAATCCGCCCTCGCTGCCCTCGCCGCCCTTTCGGCCCTGCTCCCCGCCCTGCCCGGACTTGCCCAGTCCGAAGCGCCCTACACCGTGGTCGAAACCGGCCGCACCTACCAGCGCCTGCAGGACGCGGTGAATGCCATCGGCGATGGCACCGGCACGATTCGCCTTGCCTCGTTCCGCTTTGCCGATTGCGCCGTGCAGGCAGCAGGCGACATTCTTTATACCGCCGCCGAGCCCGGACAGGCGGTCTTCGACGGGACAGTCTGCGAGGACAAGGCAGCCTTGGTGTTGCGCGGAAGGCGCGCACGGATCTCCGGAATCGTGTTCCAGAACATGAAATCGAGCGACGGCAATGGCGCGGGCATCCGGCTGGAACAGGGCAACCTCGACATCGTCCAGTCGTGGTTCCGCGACAGCCAGCAGGGCATACTCACCGCCAATGGCCCGCGCGGCGCGATCACCATCGACAAGTCGACGTTCACCCGGCTGGGCACTTGCGAATTTTCCGGTGGCTGCGCCCATTCGATCTATGTCGGCGACTATGGCTCACTGACCGTCACGCGCAGCCGCTTCGAGCTGGGCGTGGGCGGGCACTACCTCAAGAGCCGCGCACCGCTGATCGACGTGCGCGATTCGAGCTTTGACGATTCGGCCGGGAAAGGCACCAATTACATGATCGACCTGCCCGCCGGGGCAACCGGGCGCATCGCGAACAACTGGTTCGTCCAAGGCAAGTCCAAGGAAAACTACACCGCTATCATTGCCGTGGGCGCCGAAGGCCGGGTGCATAGCTCCGCCGGGCTGGCCATTTCGGGGAACAATGCGCGCATGGCTCCGGGGGCCGATTTCACCACTGGCTTCATCGTAAACTGGTCGGGCGACCAGCTGTCGGTTGGCGCAAATGAGCTGGGTGCCGGGCTGACGCGCTACGAGGCGCGCAAGCTATAGGGTCACAAACTACAAAAGGTGCCCGGAGCGATCGCGCTTAGTGGCCAGGTAGCGTGCGTTGTGGGGGTTCGCCGGCAACTGGTGCGCCACTCGCTCGGCGACAGTCACGCCTGCAGCCTCCAGCGCCGCGACCTTTTGCGGGTTGTTGGTCATCAGCCGGATCGCGCTCACCCCGAGCAGCGCCAGCATGCGTGCTGCCACGGGAAAGTCACGCGCTTCGGTAGGCAGGCCAAGCCGGTTGTTGGCATCGACTGTGTCAAAACCCTGATCCTGTAGGCGATAGGCGCGTAGTTTGTTGATCAGGCCGATCCCGCGCCCTTCCTGGCGCAAATAGAGCAATACCCCCCAGCCGCCGCTTTCCGCCTCGCCTGCCATAGCGGCGAGCGCTGCATCCAGCTGCGGGCCGCAATCGCATTTCAGGCTGCCGAGAATATCGCCGGTGAGGCATTCCGAATGGAGCCGCACGAGAGGCGCCTGATCGCCGCTCTGCCGGCCGATTACCAGCGCGATATGCTCACGCAGGTCATCAGCAGAGCGGAAGGCGACGATTTCCGCCTCGTCGTGCGCGCTGACTGGCAGCCGCGCGCGCGCGGCAATGGTCAGGTTCGCAGTGTTCTTCCAGGCGGTCAGGTCGCTGGCAGATACGGCTTGCGACTCGCCAGCGGGGTCGGGGTCAATCAGGAAGGCGGGCAGCACGCCTGCCAGCCGCGCCAGTTCCATCGCCGCCTCAGCGGCTTCGCGAGGGTCAAAATGCTCGGCCAGAAACGGGCCTTTCATCGGATGGATCAGATCGAGCGCGGGATCGGCGACTGCACGCGCCAATGCCAGATCGAACGCTTGCGCCCCGCGGATCAGCACCGGCGCATGCGGCTCGGCCGCTTCACGCTGGTTGGCCAGCTTGAGCGTTGCGGCACGCGCAGCTGAAATCAGCATTCGCTGCGATGCCACGCCATCGCCGAAACCGGTTTCGGCAGGCAGCAGCGTAAAGGCACCATCGAAGCGGACTGGCCAGCCATGGCGCAGCGCGTCGATCGCGAGCGCAACGCGGCGCGCCGGGCTGCTCAAAGGTCGAACTCGGTGATCAGCGGCACATGGTCGGAGCATTGCTCCCACTTGCGGGTTTCCTCAACCACGCGGTGCCCCTGCGACTGGGCGGCAAGCTGGGGCGAGGCCCACATGTGATCGAGCCGGCGGCCGCGATCCTTGTCCTGCCAATAGGTGCGATAGGACCACCAGGACCAGTTGCGCTCCGGCGCGGGGATATACTTGCGCCCCAGATCGACCCAGCCATGGGCATCGCCGAGGCGGCAGAGCGTTTCAACCTCGACCGGCGTGTGACTGACCACTTTGAGCAGCGCCTTGTGATCATAAACATCGCAGTCAAGCGGGGCGACGTTGAAGTCACCGAGCAGCAGCGTCGGCCGGTCGATCCTGTCTGACAAACGCGTCATCCGTTCAAGAAAATCCAGCTTCTGGCCGAATTTGAGATTGACCGCGCGGTCGGCGATGTCGCCGCCTGCGGGGATATAGACGTTCTCGATCACGAGGCCTGATCCCGCCAGTTCGACCCCGACATGCCGCGCTTCGCCATTGTCCTGCCAATCATGCCGCGAATATTCGCGCAAGGGGATCCGGGAAACCGTCGCGACGCCGTGATAGCCTTTCTGGCCATGCACTGCGCGGTGAACATAGCCCAGCTTCTCGAAAGCCTCGTGCGGGAACAGGCTCTCGATGCATTTGATCTCCTGCAGGCACAGCACATCAGGCGCCTGCTCGGTTAGGAAGCGCTCGACCTGAGGCATGCGCAGGCGGACCGAATTGATATTCCAGGTGGCGACGGAGAGCATGAGGTTGGCTTTAGGTGCGTTGACCGGGACCGGCAAGGGCCGGTCCCTCGCGCGTGCCGAAGCGGTCCGTGTATCAAACGCAAAAACCCTCGTCCCGGGGGCATTTGGGACGAGGGTTCCTTTTGCGTTCGTCACGCTTCGACTCAGCGGCCCACCAGGAGGCACGGGCAACAGGGGGGAAACCCGCCTCAAGCCGCCTTGTCGAATTACAATGTAGGGTGTTTTCGCTTGCTGCCAA
>JANLSP010000233.1:0-6672 GCA_031362485.1 Novosphingobium sp. | reverse complement strand
CGTGTTCCAGGGCCGCATCCGCAAGGACAACTGGGTTGAACAAGCGCAGTTTCTGGAGGGCGGCGACGTGGCCGGCTACGAGGCGAAATTCGGGAAGCTGTGAGGGGCTGAGCACAGGTCACTGACGCTGGCAGTCATCGCCCCCACTTCGTCTTGCCCTGCCTGCCAAACCGCCCCTTGCGCGTCCCCGGCTTGCCCTCATTGCTGCGCCCCACCAGCGGCGCACGCTTTTCGCCGTCGGGTATCCCCAGCTCGTCCGCCTCCAGCCGCCGGATTTCATCCCTGAGACGCCCGGCTTCCTCAAACTCCAGATCCGCCGCCGCTGCTCGCATCCGGCCTTCCAGATCCTCGATATAACCCCGCAAATTATGCCCGACGAGGTTGTTGCGGCGGTCATCGTCGATCTCGACCAGCACGCCGTCGCGGCTCGCGGTGTCGGCGACGATGTTGTGGATGTCGCGCTTGATGCTTTCGGGGGTGATACCGTGTTCGAGGTTGTAGGCGTGCTGCTTTTCGCGCCGGCGGTCCGTCTCGGCGATGGCCCGTTCCATGCTTCCGGTCATGCGGTCGGCATAGAGGATGACGCGGCCATCGATGTTGCGGGCAGCGCGGCCGATGGTCTGGATCAGGCTGGTCTCGGAGCGCAGAAAGCCTTCCTTGTCTGCGTCGAGGATCGCCACCAGCCCGCATTCCGGGATATCCAGTCCCTCGCGAAGCAAGTTGATGCCGACCAGCACGTCATAGACCCCGAGGCGCAAATCGCGGATCAGTTCGATGCGTTCGAGCGTTTCGACATCGCTGTGCATGTAGCGTACGCGCAACCCCGCTTCGTGCATGAATTCGGTGAGATCTTCGGCCATGCGTTTGGTCAGCGTGGTGACCAGCGTGCGGTAACCGGCTTGCGCCACTTTGCGGCATTCTTCGATGCAATCCTGCACCTGATCCTCGACCGGGCGGATTTCGACTGGCGGGTCGATCAAACCGGTGGGACGGATCACCTGTTCGGCGAACACCCCGCCCGATTGCTCCATTTCCCAGTGGCCGGGGGTGGCGGAGACGGCAACCGTTTGCGGCCGCATGGCGTCCCATTCGTTGAAGCGCAGTGGCCGGTTGTCGATGCAGCTCGGCAGTCGGAAACCGTATTCGGCCAGTGTGATCTTGCGGCGGTGATCGCCCTTTGACATCGCGCCGATCTGCGGCACCGTTTGATGGCTTTCATCGACGAACAGCAGGGCGTTCTCGGGGAGGTATTCAAACAGTGTCGGCGGCGGCTCGCCCGGCAGGCGGCCAGTGAGGAAACGCGAGTAATTTTCGATTCCCGCGCAAGAGCCTGTCGCAGCGATCATTTCGAGGTCGAAATTGGTCCGCTGCTCCAGCCGCTGTGCTTCCAGCAATTTCCCTTCGGCTTCCAGCTCCTTCAGCCGCTCGGTCAATTCGAATTTTATCGCGGACGTGGCCTGCTTCATCGTCGGGCCGGGAGTGACATAGTGCGAATTGGCATAGATCCGCACTTGCGACAGACTGGCACCCTTCTTGCCAGTGAGCGGATCGAATTCGTGGATCGCCTCGATCTCGTCGCCGAAGAAGCTGATGCGCCAGGCGGTGTCCTCAAGGTGGCTGGGAAACAACTCCAGATTGTCGCCACGCACGCGGAAGTTGCCGCGCTGGAAGGTGGCGTCATTGCGCTTGTATTGCAGCGCGACGAGCTTGCGGATGATTTCGCGCTGGTCTTCGCTGGCGCCTTGCTTGAGGTCGAAGATCATCGCCGAATAGGTCTCGACCGACCCGATGCCATAGATGCAGCTCACCGACGCCACGATGATCACGTCGTCGCGCTCCAGCAAAGACCGCGTGGCCGAATGGCGCATCCGGTCGATCGCTTCGTTTACCGAGCTTTCCTTTTCGATGTAGGTGTCACTGCGCGGCACATAGGCCTCGGGCTGGTAATAGTCGTAGTAGGAGACGAAAAATTCGACCGCATTGTCCGGGAAAAAGCTCTTGAATTCTCCATATAATTGCGCGGCGAGGATCTTGTTGGGCGCAAGGATCAGGGCCGGGCGTTGCAGCGCCTCGATGACTTTGGCCATGGTGAAGGTCTTGCCCGAGCCAGTTACGCCGAGCAGCACCTGGGTCTGATCGTCGGCCGCAAGCCCCGCGACAAGATCGGCAATCGCCGTCGGCTGGTCGCCGGCGGGCTGGTATTCGGAAACAATCCTGAACGCCCGCCCGCCCTCGGCCTTGTCTGGCCGCGCGGGCTTGTGCGGCACGAAGGCAGCAGAGGTGTCTGGCTCGGCAAGGCCGCGTCGGATGACGAGTTCGGGCATAAGGGACATATGGCGAACACAGGGCCCGGAGGCAAGCGGTCCCGGCCTCTTGCCTCGTCACTCCTTCGCACTATGGTGCGGTCACCAATTCTGACCAACCGGAGAGAAAATCATGTTCAGTCACGTCGTCGTCGGCAGCAATGACCTTGCCAAATCCAAGGCCTTTTATGATGCAGTGTTTGCCGCAATGGGCGGCAAACCCGGCGCCGACATGGGCACGCGCCTTGCCTATGGCCACAAGGGCGGCAATTTCATGGTCTCGACACCGATCAACGGCGAGCCTGCTTGCCATGCCAACGGCGGCACCATCGGCTTTTCGATGGACAGCCCCGAACAGGCCGATGCCTGGCACGCGGCCGGCGTCGCGGCTGGTGGGACCAGCTGCGAAGATGCACCGGGCGTGCGTGATCTCGGATTTGCCAAGCTCTATCTCGCTTATCTGCGCGACCCGGACGGTAACAAGCTGTGTGCAATGGCCACCCCCGCCTGAGGAGCGAAACCATGAAACTTCAGAACCTGCGCCTCGGGTGCAATGATCTCGCCAAGGCCCGCGCATTTTACGATGCAACTTTTGGCGCAATGGGCGTTGAACGCGCGCCGATGCCGGAGGAATATCCGGTCGCTATGTATAAGCTGCCGGGCGGGCCCAATTTCGTGGTTGGCGCGGCGCGTGATGGCCAGCCGGCAACCCATGCAAATGGCGGCACCATCCTGTTTGGCGCGGACAGCCAGGAACAGGTTGCCGCCTGGCACGCGGCCGGCCTTGCCAATGGCGGCAGCTGTGAGGGCCAGCCCGAATCCAAGCCGCAGGCGCCCGGCTCCTATGGCGCATACTTGCGCGATCCGGACGGCAACAAGCTGGCGGCGTTTTATAACCTCAACATTGGTTGAGCCGGGTGGCGGTTGAAGTCAGGCTTGACGGCAGCCGCCACAAGGTTTCGCGCGACTGGGTGCCCGAGGTGCCCGTCGCGCTGGAATTCAACGGGCTTGCCTATGCGGTGATGATGGCGTCGCCGGCCAATCTTGCCGATTTCGCGACAGGCTTTGCAATTGCTGAAGGCCTGATAGCGAAGGCGGATCAGGTCACCGACCTCGCCATTGCCGAACTCGAACATGGCTGGATCGTGCGCGCTGCGCTTGCCGGGGTGGGTGCGGAGCAGCTCGGCGAGCGGGTGCGCGCGCGTGTTGCGGAATCGAGCTGCGGGCTGTGCGGGATCGACAATCTGGAGGCATTGGCAAAGCCGCTGCCGCTTGTTCCGCCGCATGAGCAAATATCCCATCAGGCGATCTTTGCCGCACTGGAAGCGCTGGGATCTCGCCAGATTCTCGGCAACCGGACTGGCGCGGCCCATGCTGCCGCCTGGTGCGATGAGCAGGGCGAGATCGGCTGCATTCGCGAGGATGTCGGCCGCCACAATGCACTCGATAAACTGGTGGGCGCGAGGGCCCGCGAAGGAACCTCGCTGGCAGCCGGGTTCGTCCTTTCCACTGCACGGTGCAGCTACGAAATCGTCGAGAAGGCCGTGCGCGGCGGCGCGACCGCGCTGGTAACGGTGTCGCTGCCGACCAGTATGGCTGTGGAACGGGCGAAGTCGGCCGGCCTCAGCCTCTGGGCGCTGGCACGCCACGATGCCGTGCTGCTGGTGAATGACTCCTCGGTTCAGCGCGTCAACAGGTAGATCGCGTGTTCGGCGCGCAGGTTGGCCAGCCCTGCGCCGATCTGCGTGTCGCCCGAGAGAAACCAGGCCTGCTCCACGGTGATGCCGCGCGCCGAAACCAGATCGCCGAAGTCGGCAATGGTCAGGTGGTGGATGTTGGGCGTCTCGTACCAGGCAATCGGCAGCAGCCGGGTGACCGGCATGCGCCCGCCCGTCAGCAGCGAGAAGCGCACGCGCCAGTGGGCAAAATTAGGGAAGCTGACCACCGCGTGCCGTCCGATCCGCAGCAACTCGTCAAGCGCTTTGTCGGGACGCATCATGGTCTGCAGCGTTTCCGAGAGAATCGCATAGTCGAACGACTGGTCGGGATAGAAGGCGAGGTCCGCGTCGGCGTCGCCCTGGATCACTGACAGGCCCTTGGCGACGCAAGCGGCGACATCGCTGCCATCGATCTCCATCCCGCGCGCATCGCAGCCCTTGGTGCGCAGCGCCTCAAGCAGCGTGCCATTGCCGCAGCCGACATCGAGCACACGCGCGCCGGAAGCGACGTGCGCGGCGATGAGCGCAAGATCGGGGCGCAGTCCGTTCATTGAGACAGGAACCCGGCAACGACCCGATCAAGCGCGGGCACGTCCAGCAGGAATGAGTCATGCCCAAACGGGGCGGAAAGCTCCACAAAGCTGACTGGCGCGCCGGCGGCATTCAGCGCGTGCGCCAATGTGCGCGAAAGCTCAGTTGGATAGAGCCAGTCGCTGTCGAAACTGACCACGCAGAATTTCGCTTTTGTCGCAGTGAAGGCATCTGCCAGCCGCCCCCCCCGCTCTTCGGCGAGATCGAAATAGCTCATGGCGCGGGTGAGATAGAGATAGGAATTCGCATCAAAGCGATCCTTGAAGCTCGCACCCTGGTGCCTGAGGTAACTTTCAACCTGGAAATCGGCATCGAAGCCAAAGGTCTTCTCGTCCCGGTTCTGCAGGCGGCGACCGAATTTCTCGGTGAGGCTGCTTTCCGACAGATAGGTTATGTGCGCGGCCATGCGGGCAACGCTGAGCCCGGCATCGGGGGCCTTGCCCGTGCCATAGTAGGCTCCTTCCTGCCAGTCGGGATCAGCCATGATCGCCTGGCGTCCCACTTCCTGAAAGGCGATATTCTGCGCGGGCATGGTCGCGGTGCCGGCAATACACAGCACGCGGGTCGCAAATTCGGGCCAGTTCGCAGCAAGGCTCAGCCCTTGCATCGCCCCCATCGAGCCGCCGACGACGGCATAGAGCTTCTCGATTCCCAGCGCTTCGAGCAGCGCCACTTGCGCGCGCACCATGTCTCGCACGGTAATCACCGGAAAGCGCATTGCCCAGGGCTTGCCATCGCGCGCGGTCGATCCCGGACCGGTCGAGCCCATGCAGCCGCCCAGCACATTGGCGCAGATCACATGAAACCGATCCGTGTCGATCGGAAGACCCGGCCCCACCATTCTTGCCCACCAGCCGGGCTTGCCGGTGATCGGATGAGGGCTGGCAACATGCTGGTCGCCGCTCGTCGCATGACAGATCAGGACCGCGTTGTCTTTTGCTGCCGAGAGGGCACCATAGGCCTCATAGGCAATGCGAACGCCCTCAATGGATTGCCCGCTGTCAAGCGGTAGCGGTGCTCCAAGGGCGAGCACTTCGCTCGTGGCAGAGGGCGCGGCATTCATGCGAACAGCGACTTGGGGGAGGAAAGCCTGTTAATCAAGCGCGAGCTTCGCTAAAGCCCCCGCGCCATGAGCCTACTTCCACAACCCAAGCCCTGGATCGCCGAAATCCACGCGTATGTCCCCGGCAAGAGCCCTAGTGACTTTGGCGGCAACGACGCACGGCCGCTGATAAAGCTGTCTGCCAATGAAAACCCGCTGGGCACCAGTGCCTCGGCATTGGCGGCGCGAGAGACTGCGCAGATCCCTTCGCTTTACCCCGATCCCGACAGCACCGCACTGCGCCGCGCGCTGGGCCGCGTGCACGGCATTGATCCAGCCCGCATCCTGTGCGGCACTGGCTCGGGCGAATTGCTTGCCATTGCGGCCTCTGGCTATGCCGGGCCGGGCGATGAGATCGTCTATGTGCGTTATGGTTTTTCGCTCTATGATATCGTTGCGCGCCGCTGCGGCGCGATGCCGGTTGTTGCGCCAGATGCCGATTACGGCACTGATGTCGATGCCTTGCTGGCGGTGGTGACCGCGAAAACCCGGGTCGTTTTCCTCGCCAATCCCAACAATCCGACTGGTAGTTTTCTCGGCAAGGCGGAAGTCACCAGGCTGCATGCCGCGCTTCCGGCGGACGTGCTGCTGGTCATCGATCAGGCTTACGGCGAATATGTCGCACCGCAGGACGATGACGGCGGTCTCGATCTGGCAGCGCAGCATGGCAATGTGCTGGTAACCCGCACCTTTTCCAAGGCCTATGGCCTGGCCGGGGAACGGGTCGGCTGGGCGACCGGCGCGCCCGCGCTGATCGATGTACTCAACCGCATCCGTGGGCCGTTCAACATCAGCAATTCGGCGCAGGTCACGTGTCTTGCCGGGGTGGAGGACCAAGCCTTCGTCGAGCAGTCGCGCCGTCACAATGCCGCGACGCGCTCCCGCTTCGTTGAAGCCATTGCGCCATTGGGCAATCACGGCATCCGCGCGCTGCCCAGCGAGGCCAATTTCGTGCTGC
>JANLSP010000179.1:0-3543 GCA_031362485.1 Novosphingobium sp. | reverse complement strand
CCGCTTCAGGTTCTCACGCAGTTGCGCAGCGAGGCGCTCCTCACGGGTTGGAGCTTTTGGCGTTTCATCCATCGCCTTCGTCTTGACATTGCCGCCGCCCACGCACAATAGCCCGCCCCTGCCCCGGCCATGCCCGGAGCGACAACATTCCGCTCCACCGGAATGGATCGAATGGTCATGCTGCCGTAGCTCAGTGGTAGAGCGCATCCTTGGTAAGGCTGAGGTCGGGAGTTCAATCCTCCCCGGCAGCACCATTCTCTCCGAAATGGTGTGTGATCAGTGCGCCGCGCCCCAACTCGCTCCCGTGCCGATCTCGATCCCCAGCGGCACCTCCAGCTTCACCGCAGGCAGTGCTGCCTCCGCCATCACCCGCTCGATCACCGCGCTCGCCGCCGCGACATCGCCCTCGGGCAGTTCGAACACCAGCTCATCGTGCACCTGCAGCAGCATCCGCACATGCCCCAGCCCGGCCCCATCCAGCGCCGGCATCATCCGCGCCATCGCCCGCTTGATGATATCCGCGCTGGTGCCCTGGATCGGTGCATTGATTGCTGCTCGCTCGCTGCCTTGCCGCTCGGCCTGATTGCTGGAGCGGATGCGCGGAAACCAGCACTTGCGGCCAAACAGGGTGAGTGAGTACCCGCGCTCGCGCACAGACTCCAGCGTCGCATGGATGTAATTGCGGATGCCGGGGAAACGCTCGAAATAGCGGTCGATCATTGCCTGGGCTTCGTCCGGTTCCGTGCCCAGCCGAGTCGCCAGTCCCCAGCGTGAGATGCCATAGAGAATGGCGAAATTGATCGTCTTGGCGCGTCCGCGCGTATCGCGGTTAACTTCGCCGAACATTTCCAGCGCCGTGCGCGAATGGATGTCCTCGCCACCCGCAAACGCCTCTTTCAGGCTAGGCACATCGGCCATGTGCGCGGCAAGCCGCAGCTCGATCTGGCTATAGTCGGCCGCAAGGATCACATTGCCGGGCTCGGCAACGAAGCAATCGCGGATCTGGCGCCCGATCTCGGTGCGGATCGGAATGTTCTGCAGGTTGGGCTCGGTCGAGGACAGCCGCCCGGTCTGCGCGCCGACAAGACTGTAGCTGGTGTGCACCCGCCCGGTCAGGGGATTGATCGCCGCCTGCAGGGCTTCGGTATAGGTCGATCGCAGTTTCGATAGCTGGCGCCATTCAAGCACTTTGCTGGCCATCTCGACGCCCTGCGCCGCTAGCCCTTCGAGGATGCCGACGTCGGTCGAATATTGCCCGCTCTTGCCTTTCTTGCCGCCCTTGAGACCCATCTTGTCGAACAGGATGTCACCCAGTTGCTTGGGGCTGCCGATGGTAAAGGGTTGGCCGGCGAGGTCATGGATCTCGGCTTCGAGCCGCGCGGTTTCCTTGGCGAACTCCGATGACAACCCGGCGAGTTTTTCCCGGTCGACCTTGATCCCGTGGCGTTCCATCTGGGCCACAACCGGGATCAGCGGGCGATCGACCCGTTCGTAGACGCGGCTTGCGGCCTCATGCGCCAGCCGCGGCTTGAGCAGGGTATGCAGCCGCCAGGTGACATCGGCGTCCTCGGCGGCATAGGCGGTCGCCCGGTCGAGCGGGATTTCAGCGAACGAAATCGCCTTCTTCCCCGTGCCGCAGAGATCCTTGAAGGCGATACAGGTGTGGCTAAGATGGCGCGAGGCCAGCTCGTCCATCCCATGTCCGCCGCCGATGCCTTCTTCGCTGCGCCCGGCATCGAGATCGAAGCTGATCACCATGGTGTCATCGATCGGCGCGACGATAACATCGTGGCGCGCCAGGATGTTGAGATCGTATTTGATGTTCTGGCCCACCTTGAGCACCGCATCGCTTTCGAGCAGCGGCCGGAGCCGGGCAAGAGCGGCGGCCCGGTCGATCTGCACAGGTTTTTCGGCAAACATGTCAGTCCCGCCGTGGCCCAGTGGAATGTAGCAGGCCTGATTGGGCCCCACCGCAAGGCTGACGCCCACCAAATCGGCCTGCATTGCATCGAGCGCGCTGGTTTCGGTGTCCAGGGCGATCCGCCGCGCGGCGAATCCTCGGCCAATCCATGCATCGAGTGCCTCAAGCGTGGTCACGCACTCATAAGCGGAAAGGTCGATGGCGGGCATTTCGGACGGCGGCTGACGTGCGGCGCCGTCCACGCGGCCTGCGGAAGCTGTGACCGGTTTGGCCGGATTGAGTTGGGTGTTGCGTTCGGGGCTGCCCCCGCCGCTGCTTAGCCGCCTAAGCAAGCTGGTGAAGCCGTGGATCTCGAGGAAAGCAGCAAGCGGATCCCGCGGAATTTCGCCCAGTTTGAAATCATCCAGCTGCATTGGCAGCGGGCAGTCTTCCCTTAATTGCACCAGAACCCGGCTGAGCCGCGCCATGTCGGCCTGCTCGATCAGCGAATCGCGCAGTTTGCCGGGTTTCATCGCCGGCGCAGCGGCCAGCGCGGCTTCAAGGCTGCCGCTCTCCTGGATCAGCTTGGTCGCGGTTTTGGGTCCGATTCCGCGGATGCCCGGCACATTGTCCGCCGAATCGCCCATCAAGGCCAGCACGTCGCCAACCAGATCGGGCGCCACACCAAATTTTTCCTCAACTTCAGCGAGGTCGATCCGCTGGTTTTTCATTGTATCGAGCATGTCGACATGGCCGCCGCCTGCCACATCGCGCCCGATCAGTTGCATCAGGTCCTTGTCCGAGGAAACGATCGTCACATCCCAGCCCCGCCGAGTCGCCTCCCGGGCATAGGAAGCGATCATGTCATCAGCCTCGACATCGGGTTCTTCGATCATAGGCAGCGAAAATGCGCGGGTCGCATCGCGAATCAGCGGAAACTGGGGGACCAAATCATCGGGCGCTGGCGGACGATTCGCCTTGTATTCGGGGTAAATCGCGTTGCGGAACGATGTTCCGGCCTTGTCTAGCACGACAGCAAGGTGAGTCGGACCATCTGCCTTGTGCAAATCATCGGCCAGTTTCCACAACATTGTCGTATAGCCGTACACCGCACCAACAGGCGTGCCTTCCGGGTTGGTCAGCGGCGGCAGCCGGTGATAGGCGCGGAAGATATAGGCCGACCCGTCGACCAGATAGAGATGATTTTTCGGCTGCATTCCGGCCTCATAGCAAGCCTGCACGCTGCGGTCAGCCCGACGGACATGATTTCTCTCAAACGGCACCGCGCCACAGCTTGGACACATTTGGCTGCTAGAAAGCCATACGGAAAATTCTATCCTTGGTACGCGATGCAATACTAGCGCTTGCATCCGACAGCCAAGATGAGTAATTGGCGGCGAAGTCTACCGATGCGGTAGGCTTTCGGCTCAGCCTGGTGCTGCGCTTGGTCCACTCGCTGTTCAAGGATTAAATTCATGCGCAAGTTCATTCTCGCCGCTGCTGTTGCCGGCGCCGCTCTGACCCTTTCGGCCTGCTCGAAGCCTGCTGACGAAGCTGCTGAAGCTGCCACTGACGCTGCTGCTGCTGCAACTGAAGCTTCTGCCGCCGCTACCGACGCCGCTTCGGGCGCCGCTGCCGCTGGT
>JANLSP010000168.1:0-7395 GCA_031362485.1 Novosphingobium sp. | reverse complement strand
ATAGCGCCTCTGCTTGTTCCAGGGCGATCCGCGCCAGATGCCCATGCCGTAGTTCGGATTCCCGGGCGAGGGGGCAGTGATCGCCGCAATCCAGTCAGCCGGGATCAACTGCTGTCCGTTCCATTCGCCATGCCGCCGGACAAGTTCGCCCACCCTTGCCCAATCGCGCAAGGCCGCGTTGAGATAAGCGAAATAGCGCGGGCTTCCACCCTCGAACTCGAGCCACAGCTGACCGTCGCGGTTGCCCAGCGGACACCAGACTTTCTGCGAAAGATAGCCCGCATAGCGCCCTTTGCCCGCAGTTTGCAGCGCACCGGCCAGCGCGGTTCCTGCAAGCTGAAGGTTTGCGTTGTTGTAGTTGAAAGTGCCCGCTTTGCCCTCGATAGGCAACGACAACGCCGCTTCGCTGACATCTCCCAGCATGATTTCGAACGCTGCGCTGTCCATCTTGGCCATCGAGGGGTTCTTGAGCCCGCTGGCCATCGACAGTAGCTCGCGCAGCGTGATCTTACCGCGCGGATCGTCTTTCAATTCGGGAATGTAATTGCCGACCGGATCGTCCGCTGACTTGATCACGCCATCGGCCAGCGCCGCGCCGATCATCATCGCGACGACCGATTTGTGCATCGAATTGGAATGGGTGCGCGTCTCAGCCGTCACGCTCTTGGTATAGGCCTCCCCGGCAATCTGGCCATCGACCATCACCAGCAGGCCAAGCCCGCCGTGCTTCACCGACCAGTCCTGCATCGCCGCGAATGTGGCGGCGGGCAGGGTGCCTTCGGGTGCCGCAACCAGCTCGGTTCCCGGGCAGCCCTTGACGGTCTCGGCCGGGGTGAACTTGCTGACATCGGTCACCGGCATGCCGGAAACTCGGGCCATATTGCTCACCGCGCGCCAATGCATTGCCAGATAGATCGCGATCAGGGTGATCAGCACGAGCAGGACCAAGCCCAGCCATTTGAGGATTTTGCGCAGCATTTGCCCCTCCTGCCGCGCGGCGCGGCGCGGCGCACATGATGGCGCAGGTCTATCCGGTTGTCGAACAGTTGTCGGGCTGGGGTGATGCGCGGTTCGTGCCGAAGGCGGGGGCGCCGGAAATGAAAGGCTCCTAGACCCGCCCCCAGCGCGCGAAGATTGCGGCGGCAAGAATGTTGCAGGCAGCCGGCGCCAGGGCAAAGGCGATCAGAATGCCGGTCAGCGCGCTTTGCGGCTGCGGCCCGCCCCGCGCAGCGGCGGCGGCATCGAAGCCGAAAGCGGACAGGATCAGGCCTATGATGAGCGCGCCGCCCAGTGCAAAGGCGATCTTGTCGAGCGCGATATAGACGGCCGAATAGAGCCCGGCCTTGCCGCCACCGCCATTGCTCGCCTCATCTTCACTGGCCCCGCCTCCGCTGGCCCCGTCTCCGCTGGCCCCGTCTCCGCTGGCCCCCTCTCCGCTGGCAAGGTCGCCGACCATGGCAAAGCCGAGCATCGCCCAGCCCGAATTGCCGATCCCCAGCAGCAGGGCAAAACCATAGAGCACCGGCAGGCCGCCCCAGCTTGCCGCAGCCCAGCCGAGATGCGCTGTCGCATGGATCAAAGCGGCGATGACATAGGCGCGCTTCTTGCCGATACGGTCGGCAACACGCACCCAGACGGGCTGGGCGAACAGTATCCCGGCGCAGGATATCAGCACAACCGGGCCGACCCGGCTGAGCGCGTCGGCCATGCCCAGGTTATAGGTGATGAAATACATGAGGCCAGCATAGGCCATGCCGGCAGCCACCAGTTGCAGCAGGTTGACCAGCGCCAGCACGGAAAATCGCGGGTCCGCAAGCGCAGTCGCAGCGGCCGACAGGGTCAGCGCCTCCTGCGGCGCGGGTCGGACGCCGATGGTCTTCTCCGCCCGGCCTGCGCCCCACCAGCCGATCAACAGCGAGACGAAGGAAAGCCCCGCCAGCATCAGCGCCATGGCTTCATAGCCTGCCTGGCCACCCCCGCTGCTGGCGGCATAGGCCGGGGCAATTGCACCGGAAACCAGCACGCCCAGCGCCGTAAAGGCGAGACGCCAGGCCATCAAAACGGTGCGCTGGTGCGCGGTGAGTTGCAAGTCGCCGGCAAGGGCGAGATAGGGAACAGAGAAGCTGGCAAAAGCCGCCATGTAGAGCGCAAAGGCAATCGCGACATATGTGGCAATCGCTGTTTCGCTGCCCACCGGCACATGGAACAGTGCGATCATAGCCGCAGGCGCAGCGATGGCGCCAATCAACAGCCAGTGCCGCCGGGCGAAGCGCGCGGCCAAACGGTCTGACACAACTCCGACCGAAACGTCGAACACTACCCCGCCGATCAGCTTGGGCAGAAAGATCGCTGAACCGGCAAGCGCGGGGCTTACCCCGAGCACGCTGGTCATGAAGAACAGCAGCAGAAGCGAAGGCACGTCGCGGAACACCTGGCCAGCGATCTGGCCAGCGCCATAGGCAACCTGGGTGGACAGGCTCAGCGTCGGTGCTGCGGTTTTTGCCAAGCCTGTTCTCCCCCCGGGACGCTACGCCCGTTCAGCTTCCCGGGGCTTTGGGAGTGCCACCCGGCGCGCCGCCGCCCTGCATCATCGCGCGCCACCAGGCCGGCAGTTCGGGTTCAGGAGCTTTGGGCGGGCCACCCGGGCCTACCGGAGCCGGAGTATGGGTGCGGGCATAGTTTTCCAGGCTGGAAAGTGCCACGTCTGTCCAGGCTTCCGGAGCGGTCATGAACTTGGGATAGTGCTTCTGGGTATAGTCCAGCACCCGCCGGTCGACCATGTTGATGTCGTCCATCGCTCCCATGAAGCACTGATAGGCGCAGTGGCCGGTGGTCGGCCCCATCAGCATCCAGGGCAACCAAGGCGTGGTCCGCGACCAGCTTCCGTTATATTCAACCGAAGTCTTGCGCGGGTTCTGCATATCGCGCCAGTCGATCTGGTAGAGAAAGGTCTCGGTCACCTGGTTGAATGGCGACCCGCTCTCGCGCGGCCACTTGGAGGGTTGCAGCGCGGTGGGATAAAACAGGTTGATGTGGCTGAACCAGTTCAACCGATTATTCACCCGGCGGAAATCGAGCGAGAGCGGAATCTTCGGCGGCATTGCCCGGTTGAGCCCGCCATAGCTTGGGGGTTGGGTCGCGAAATCAGTGATCGTATGATTGAACGGATCATTGGCAATCGGAGCAACCTTCACGGTTTCGTTGAAATAGGGATTGGTCCATTCCTCAATGATTTCGCCGCTGCGCACGTCGGTGTAAAAGCCGATTTCGCGCAGGATCTTCTTGTAACCGCCGTCAGGGCCGTCGTTGGGCAACAATCTTGCGCAGGAGAACCCGGTAAAACCAACCAGATCGCGCAGTGGCTCGCCCGGGCGCACGCCCTGAACCAGGCCGTGGTAATAGCCATATTTTGTCGATTTCATGTCCAGGTTGCCGGCCAACTTGGCCCAGGCATCGCGGCAACCGCGCGCTGTGCCAAGATCAAGGCTGAGCCCCTTGAGCGATGTCAGCGGACCGCCGCGTGGGCGGGGAGCAGCCGCAGCAGCGGCGACCGGGGATGCTCCAGCAACAGTGGCCAGCATGGCAGAAGCGGAAAGGAAGTCACGGCGATCCATAGCGGCAGTCCTCATCAAGAAGATACAATCGAACCTAGATTGACACGAAGACTGGACCAAACGATTTCCCGCGCTAGTTTGACCGGCAGTCGAATAAACGGGGGCTCATCATGACCATGGAGAAAGGTGTGCCGATCCGCGCGATTACGCGCGGGCTATCGGTGCTTCAGGCGATCAACCGCGGTGGTTCGATCACCATGATGGAGATTGCGAGGACCAGCCAGGTGCCTTATCCCACCGCCTGCCGCATCGTGCAGACCCTGCTGCATGAAGGCATGATCGAGCGCGAACCGGCGCGCAAGCGCTACCGCGCCACGGCTTTGGTCCAGAGCCTTGCCTCCGGGTTTCACGACGACAGCCAGCTGGTTGCCATCGCCGCGCCGCATATCAACGCACTGTGCGACAAGCTGCTATGGCCGATTTCGATCACCAGCCGGGTTGGCGCGCATATGATGGTGCGCGATTCCACACACACGCGCACGTCGCTGACCCTCAACAACTATTATCCCGGTTTCACCCTGCCGATCATGGAATGCTCCAGCGGCAAGGTATACATGGCGTTCTGCAGCGATGCCGAGCGCAATCATCTGCTCGAAGGACTGCGCACCATCGAAGGCGCTGCCGAGCGCATGGCAATGCTGCTGCTCAGCAATGACACCCTCCTGCGAGAAGTGCGAGGGCTTGGCTATGCCACGCAATCGCGCAATGCCTACACCGCCAATCCGGGCAAGACCTCGTCGATTGCCGTGCCGATTTTCCGCGGCGGCGAAGTGGCCGGATCGATTGTAGTGATCTTCTTTGCCGTGGCCATGACCATGGAGCAGGCGACCGCGCAATTTGTCGGGCCGCTCAAAGCGACGGCCGAGGCGATTTCGGCCGAACTGGGGGCAGTCTTAGCAGCCGCCTGAGGTAAATTTGTTCGACAGTCGAACAGTCGCATGGCTGAATTGGCCTGCTTTTTGACCAACGCTAGTCTGTTCCGCTGGCAACATCGCGTCTGCGATCGTCGGTCGCAGGCGCCCGAGGTTTACCTTGGCGAAGGGCGCCGGTTGGGTGTGACGCTGTCGGCGAAGTATTGATTCAGGGTCAAATGGGGGGAAGGGGCGGGCCGCATTGCGGCTCGCCCCTTACTTATGGAGGAATGCGGCGACTGCTGTTGCCCAGGCCACAGGCTGTTCGTCGACAATGTCGTGCGTCCCGCCATCCAGCGCGGCGAAAGCGAAGTCGGGCCTGAGCCCATGCGCGCGCTGAGAGGCGGCATGGAGATCGTCCCCGCTGTTGCTCAGGATCAGGGTAGGCGCGCTGATTTTCGCCAATTCTGCGCCCAGGTCATGCGAAAATGCGGCTTCGAAGCCCCAGAAATAGAATTCCGGATTGGCCAGCATCTCGGTCACATAGCGGTGCATCGCGGTGAGCTGGCTCCAGCCGGGTGACGCAGCCAACCGCTGGTTCCAGGCGGCGAGCAAATGGCTGCCGTCGGCCTTTGGCTTGAGTGGAGCAAAACTGAACTGGGCGAAATGTGCGCGCTCCTCGTCCGACAGCAGGGCAAGACCATTGAGCACCAGCCGGTCCAGCCGGTCCGGATACCGTGCGGCAAAGCTCGCAGCGATGGATGCCCCGGTGTGATGGCCCAGGACATGCGCCTTGTCCGAGTCCAAAGCGTCAAGCACCGCCGGTATGCAGTCTGCATAACCGGGGATGCCGACTGGCGCCGCCGGGCGGTCCGATTGGCCGAAGCCCGGTGTATCCATTGCGGCCGCAGCAAAGCCAGCCTCTGCCAGCAAGGGCATCGCAGCCTCGAATTGCCCGCCGCTCAGCGGTGACTGGTGCAGCAACAGCAGCGGCACGCCTTCTCCCGCCAGCCGCAAATGGATCTGGCCATGCGGCCCATCGACATAGCGGCGGCGCAGGTTCATCGCGACGGCACTCCTGCCTCGATATAGCTGCGGGCTATACGGGTGAAGCGCCCCGGCGTCTCGATTGGCGGGAAATGGCCGACATCGGGCAGGTAGACGATCGAGATATCGGCGGCGGTCAGGTATTTGAGCAGGGTTCGCCCCGCGCTGGTGCGCAGCAACTGATCGCTGCCGCGCCAGATCAGCGTAAGCAGTGGCTGCAGCAAAAGGCGCATGGACACGTGCACTGGCTTGTCCTCCGGCGGGCTTGTTGCTGCGAGAGTAGTCAAAGCGGCATGCCCATGGCAACTTGCCAGCGGATTGCCCGACAGGCGAGCAGGCCGCGGGGTCGTTCGACCTGGGGGCTCCGCGACCACAGCGCGCGGATTGGAAGCTGCGCTGGAAAGCCCGGAACGTGTCGCGGTGGAAGTGCTCATCGGCTGAAAATCAAGCCATCATGCATCAGCCGCCTGTTAATCGGGCGGTTAAACCCTATTGACCGACTGGCCCTGCCGCGCCTAGGCCTTCGCACCTGCAACACGGGAAACATGTGTCTATGTCAGCCAATATCGCCGAGATGGAACGCCGCCGCGACGGGGCAAAGTTGGGGGGCGGCCAGAAGCGCATCGATGCCCAGCATGCCAAGGGCAAGCTGACCGCGCGCGAACGGCTTGATGTCCTGCTCGACGAAGACAGCTTTGAAGAGCTCGACATGTATGTCGAACACAATTGCGTTGATTTCGGCATGGAGGGCGATCGGATTCCAGGCGACGGTGTCGTCACCGGCTCGGGTACCATCAATGGCCGGCTTGTCTTTGTTTTCAGTCAGGATTTCACCGTTTTTGGCGGCTCGCTGTCCGAACGCCACGCGCAGAAAATCTGCAAGGTTCTGGACAATGCGATGAAGGTTGGCGCGCCGGTGATCGGCATCAACGATTCAGGCGGCGCGCGCATTCAGGAAGGCGTCGCGGCGCTGGGAGGTTATGCCGAAGTGTTCCAGCGCAATGTGCTTGCCTCGGGCGTTGTGCCGCAGCTCAGCATGATCATGGGACCTTGCGCCGGCGGCGCGGTCTATTCGCCGGCGATCACCGACTTCATCTTCATGGTGAAGGATAGCTCATATATGTTCGTCACCGGCCCGGACGTGGTCAAGACGGTGACCAATGAGATCGTCACGCAGGAAGAGCTGGGCGGGGCGATTACGCATACCACCAAGACCTCGGTCGCCGATCTGGCGCTGGAAAACGACCTTGAAGCGCTGCTGGTGGCGCGCGAATTCTTCGATTATCTGCCGCTGTCGAACCGCGAGGAAGTTCCCGAGCGCCCTTCGGCCGACCCGTGGGACCGGCAGGAAATGAGCCTCGACACGCTGATCCCGGCCAATGCCAACCAGCCCTATGACATGCACGAAGTCATCCGCAAGATTGTCGACGAGGCGGAATTCTTCGAAATCCAGCCGGCCCATGCCGCCAATATCATCTGCGGCTTCGGACGGATCGAGGGCAAGACCATCGGCGTGGTGGCCAATCAGCCGATGGTGATGGCCGGTGTGCTCGATATCAACAGCTCGAAAAAGGCCGCGCGGTTCGTGCGGTTTTGCGATGCGTTCAACATTCCCATCGTCACTCTGGTCGATGTCCCCGGCTTCCTGCCTGGCACCAGCCAGGAGCACAACGGCATCATCAAGCACGGCGCCAAGCTGCTGTTCGCCTATGCCGAGGCGACCGTGCCCAAGATCACCGTGATTACCCGCAAGGCCTATGGCGGGGCTTACGACGTGATGGCGTCCAAACACCTGCGCGGCGATTTGAACTACGCCTGGCCGACGGCTGAAATCGCAGTGATGGGGGCGAAAGGCGCGGTCGAGATTATCTTCCGCGGGCTGT
>JANLSP010000165.1:0-3068 GCA_031362485.1 Novosphingobium sp. | reverse complement strand
ACTTGCAGGTGTTTCAGCGCGGTCTCGAATTGCCTGAGGCCCACCGGCGCATGGCCGAGATAGGCGAGCGCCGAATCGCCGCGCCCGATGCCCAGCACCGCACGTCCGCCCGACACTGCCTGGACTGTCGCTGCCGCTCCGGCGGTGACGGCCACATTGCGGGTGAACGGATTGGTAACGCCGGGAGATACCTTGAGGCGCGTCGTCGCCGCAGCCCAGACTCCCATCTGCACCCACGGGTCAGCCGAAAGGTTTTGCGAGCACATGAACATCTGCCCGTCCCAGCCCTCGGCCTCGACGCTACGCGCCAGTTCCGGCGATGCGCCGGTGTTCGATCCGCCTGCGCGCCACACTTCAACCATGCTTCTCTCCCGCATTGCGCCTTTGCATTCCCGGCAATTGGGCTGCATTCTCGCCCGCTGTCGAGTTCAATTCGTGACGTGGGGGGCGATTATGCGAAAATTTCTGATACTGGCGATGATGCTCGCATGCTGCGCCGCCTCTCCCTTGCCACAGGTGCATCGCTGCGATGTGCATGGCTGGGGTTCGGCACCGAGCACGCAAGTGCGCGCCGCGCCCTCGGCCAGTGCGCCATTGCTTGGCCTGCTGCGTCAGCGCGCTGCAACAGAGGGCGGGCAGGAAGTCAACGGCACTTATCCCGAATTCCATATCACCGGCGCGCAAGCCAGCTGGTTCCGGATCGCCGGGGCGAACTATGGCGATTATGGCGATCCCGCGCCGCGCCGCGCCTGGTATCGCGGCACCGGCTGGGTGCGCGGCGATCAGATCGGCGGTCAGGTGCTCTCGGGCCGGCTCCACGCCGCGCCATCAGGGCGATCGCGCTCGCGGCCCTACGGCAAGGCGGCGGACGGCGTCATCATCCGCCGGATGCTCGATTGCCGGGGTTACTGGGTGAAAATCGAGGCGGACATCGGCACGGGGTGGGTCGAGGGCCTGTGCAGCAACCAGGTGACGACCTGCAATTAATCATCCCAATCGAGCTGCCGCAGCACTTCGGCGATGGCAGAAGGATCGCTGGCGAATGCGAGGTGATTGCAGCGCACTGCCACGGCCCGGTCGCGCTCGTGCGGCCAGCCGGACGCGGCACGCGGCGCAATGACGCCGTCCTTCGGGCTCCACAAGGCAATCGTCGGCACCGGCGGCTTGGCCGAAAAGTCGCACTCGATCGGCGGGGCATCGACTGCGTGACCGGTTACCAGGTGATAGGCGCGCCAGGCGTTGTTGGCGTGTGGATCGCCGGAAAACGGCGTGCCCAGTGTTATCACCTTGCTCACCGATTGCGGCTGGCGCCGGGCGATTTCCCGCGCGAACAGGCCGCCAAGGCTCCAGCCGACCAGCGCGATCGGCTCGCCCTCGCGGCCTGCCAGTGCCCGCACCCGCGCCAGCAGAAAGGCAAAGTTCTCGGGCGTCGGGCCGAGATTGAAGCCGAGACCCCACTCGTGCACACTGTGCCCTGCATCCTCAAGCGCGCCTTTCAGCCGCCGCATGCGCAGCGGATGGGCGCCGAAGCCGGGCAGCAGCATCACCGGCTGCGGCTTCCTCGCGGTATGAGGCTCAAGCTGGCCCGAGCTGCGACGGCCCAGAACGCCAAGCTCGCCCAGCAGAAGCCTGAGCGCCGGCGGACGAACGCCGTCAGGCTGGGGTTGACGCACCAGTGCGGTGCGGCGGGTCAGCTCTTCGCGCGCCTCGCTGGTGCGCCGCGTCAGCTCGGCGCGCGCATCAAGCGCACGCTGGCCCGCTTCGCGCCAGATGGCTTCGCCGGCGGTGATGGCGGATTCACGGAAGTTCTTTTCAAAGCGCATCGGCAGTCAATAAGCTCCAAAAAACTACGCAGCCTGAACCTGCTGGAAAGGATGACCCAGCCGCTCGCTGCCCATGATGGTCGTGCGGTGCATCATGCGGCCGCTGTCTTCCTCATAGGGCACCACCCGGTGCATCACGCCGCAATTGTTCCAGACGACGAAATCGCCGTCCTGCCATTCGTGGCTGTAAGTGAACTGGCGCTGCGCGCACCACTCGGTCAGCCGCGTCAGCAAGGACCGGCCCTCGGGCAGTGACTGGCCGACAATCTCGTCGGCGTGGGTGCCCAGCACCAGGCTCTTGCGGCCGGACTTTTGCGTCCAGACCAGCGGATGCAGCATGACAGTCGACATCGTGCGATAACGGTTCAGCCGTTCGGCGGGCATGTCGACATACATCGGGCGCATGGATGCTTCCATCCGGTGGATCACTTGCAGATCCTTGATCGCTTGCTTTTCGGCCTCGGGAAGCTCGTCCCAGGCGGCGAGAGTGGAGGCGAATTCGGTCTGCCCGCCGGTCTGCGAGAGTTTGCGCGCTGATAGCATGGTCGCTTTCGGCAGGGGCTGGTCGATGGTGACGCCATCAATGTGCCAGAACCAGGTCCCCAGCACATATTCGGGCTCAGAATTGAACTCCTTGTCGAGCGTGATCTTGTAGAGTTCGTCGTCTTCCGCGCTGCTGTTCTCGCCGCCGGGCACTGTGCCGGTGAACTTGACCCGCTGACCAAAGGCATCGGTGAAAGCGAGCTGCTCGGCATTGGTCAGGTGGATCTGCGGGAAAACCAGTACGCCGCGTGTCTCCAGCGCGGCGCGGCAGGTCTCGATCACTTCCGGATCGGTGAGATCCGCCTTGTCGATGCGAACAATGCCGCCGATGTGTTGCTTGATCGGCTCGATGGTGATCTTGCTCATTCTTCGGTCCCGTCGCATTCGCCGACGCGGCGCGAGGTGACGGCCATGGCGATGGTCATCGGCATGCCCTTGGCCAGCTCGCCGCCGCCGGTGATCTTGAGGTCATAGGTATCGGCATTGTAAGTCCCGGTCATCGCCATTCTGGTCGGCCCGGCGCCGGGCTTGCAGCTCATCACCGCATCGATCTTGCCGCCCGACATGGTGAAATGGTCGTAGGTGCAGCCCTCGGCGGCCTTCTGGAAGAACCGCGCGTCGGGCTTTGCCGCCTGTTCGGGAGTGAGGCACGAGAAATAGCTGCGATCCATGCCCATCGACTTGTTCATCTGCTCGGCGGCT
>JANLSP010000154.1:0-7289 GCA_031362485.1 Novosphingobium sp. | reverse complement strand
GGCCAGCAGTCATCCAATGAAACCACTTATGCCACCGGGCTTAATCTCGGCACCGGGGTCAGTATCCAGTCGACCAGCCGGATCGACACGCAAGGTGCGCTCAACACCACCGACAACCCGCTTGATCTCGCGCTGGACGGCGCGGGCTATTTTCAGGTGCAGTTGCCCGGCGGCCAGCTCGGCTATACCCGCGCGGGCAACTTCACTCGGTCGTCGGAAGGCCAGCTGGTCACTGCGCAGGGCTATGCGGTCTTGCCTGCCGTGACCGTTCCCGAAGGCGCGACTTCAATCACCGTCGGGCCTGATGGCACGGTCTCCGCGCTGGTTGCCGGCAACACTGAGCCACAGCAGCTCGGCCAGATCACCATCGCCGCTTTCGCCAATCCGGCAGGGTTGCAGGCGGCCGGCGACAACTTCCTGATGGAAACCGGCGCTAGCGGCGCGGCGCAGCTTGGCGCGGCGGGCGAAGGCGGGCGCGGCCACATCCGCCAGGGCATGCTTGAAAGCTCGAACGTCAATGTCGTCGAGGAACTGGTCGACATGATCGAATGCCAGCGCGCTTTCGAGATCAATTCCAAGATGATCTCGGCAGTCGACGAGATGCTTCGCAACACGAACCAGACGCTGTGATGATGCTCCGCACCCTTGCGCTGCTGGCGCTTTGTCTTTCCAGCACCGCCGCCACCCCGGCTCAGGCCAAACGCCCGCCCGAAGGCTTCGCCCCCGCGTTGCCCTTGCCGGCTCCGGCTCCGCGCGTTGCCGATGGCTCGATATTCAACGCTTCGGCAGGCTATGCGGCGCTCCACGAAGGTCTGCGCGCACGCTCGGTGGGGGATCCGGTGTTCATCCAGCTGGTCGAAAACACCAGCACGACCAAGAGCGCTGGCTCCAAGACCCAGCGCAGCGGCGCAGGCGCGATAGTGCCCCCGGCGGCCTTCCCTTTCTCGTGGCTCAATCCGGAGAGCCTTAAAGCCAGCAGTCAAGGGTCGTTCAACGGTCAGGGCAATGCGACGCAGACCAGCAGTTTCACCTCGGAACTGTCCGTGACCATTGTCGAAGTGCGGGCGGGTGGCACCGCGCTGCTACGCGGGGAAAAACGCATGATGCTGAGCCAGGGCCAGGAATGGGTGCAGTTCACCGGCATCGCGCGGCTTGCCGACATCGATGCAGACAACCGCATCCTGTCGAGCCGCGTCGCCGATGCGAAGTTCGAATATTCTGGCAACGGGGCGGTGCAGCGCGCCGGCCGCGAAGGCTGGCTCAGCCGGTTCTTCAACATGATCAGTCCGTTTTGAGGAGCCCGATGATGTTGCGCACCCTGCTCGCCCTTCTCGCCTTCTTCGCCGCAATTCCGGCGTACGCCGAACGCGTGCGCGATCTTGGAGCTTTCCAGGGCGTGCGTTCGAACCAGCTCACCGGCTATGGCGTCGTTGTCGGACTGCCGGGCACGGGCGACGACAACCTGGAATATTTGACGCAAGCCATGCGCGGCGTCTCGGGCCGGATGGGTGTGTCGCTGCCGCCCGGTGTTGCGCCTGGCCTCAAGAATGCCGCCGCGGTGATGATCACCGCCGACATGCCGGCATTCGCCAAGCCCGGCCAGCGCATCGATGTCACCGTGTCGACCATCGGCAAGGCAAAGAGCCTGCGCGGCGGGGCGCTGATCATGTCGCCGCTCTATGGCGCAGACGGCCAGATCTATGCAATGGCGCAGGGTAACCTCGCCGTGGGCGGCCTCGGCATTTCAGCCAAGGACGGCTCGCAGCTCACAGTCAATGTGCCCACTGTGGGCCGCATTGCCGAAGGCGCCAGCGTCGAGCGCGCGGTCGCCACCGGCTTTGATTTGGGCGATGCGCTGCGCTTCAACCTCTACAACGCTGATTTCCTCACCGCCGCGCGGGTGCGCGATGCGATCAACCGCCGCATGTCCGGCACGGCCACAGTCGAGGACGGCGTGACGCTGGCGCTGCGACTGCCCCAGGGGGCCGATGCGCGCGCCAGCATGATGGCGGCGATCGAAATGATCGAGGTTACCCCGGCCGAATCCGCCGCCCGCGTCATCGTTAACAGCCGCACCGGCACCGTGGTGATCAACAGCGCAGTCCGCCTGTCTCCCGCCGCGATCAGCCACGGCAAGCTGACCGTGCGCATCGAAGAAAAGCCGCAAGTCGTACAGCCCGGCGCGTTCAGCCGGGGCGAAACTGCGGTCCAGCAGAACAGCACGATTACTGCCGACGAGCAGGGCGACCATGTCGCGCTGTTCAAGGGGGGAGCATCACTTTCGCGGATTGTCGATGCGCTCAACTTGCTGGGTGTCAGTCCGTCGGATCTGGTCGCGATCCTCGAGGCGCTGAAGCAGGCGGGCGCGCTCAAAGCCGAAATGGTGGTGATATGAGCCCGCTCGCGCCGCCTTCCGCCCCCTCTGTCGCTGCGCCTCCAGACGAGCGCCGTGCAGGACTCGCCAAGGCCGCACGCGGCTTCGAGGCGATCTTCGTGCGCCAGATGCTCAACGCTGCGCGCAAGGCCGATTTCGGCAGCGACGATGCGCTGATGGGCGGGCAAGGCATGGATACGTTCCGCCAGATGCAGGACGAACGCTTCGCCGAAATCGCCGCCGAACAAGGCTCGTTTGGCCTGGCGAAAATGATCGAGGCGCAGCTTGCGCGGCAAGTCGGCGTGCCCGCCACGGAAAAAGGGAGCACCTGATCCATGGCCTCCGATCTCCTTTCGATCGCCAGCAGCGGCGCCAAGGCGGCGCGCCTCGCGCTGGATGTAACCGCGCAGAATATCGCCAATGCCTCGTCCGATGGCTATGTCCGCCGGACCTTGCGGCTTGAGGAACTGGCTTCTTCAGGTGGTTTCGGGCGGATCGGCGATGTCTCGCTTTCGGGCGTGCGGCTCGACCGGGTGGTGCGCAATGCCGATCTGTTTCGCCAGGCCGAGGTCCGCCGCACCGGGGCTGACGCGGCGCGGGGGCAGGCTGAGGTCGCCGGACTTGAGAACATCGAGAGCTCGGTTGAGCATTCGAACGTCTATCCCTCGATCGTCAAGTTCGAGGCTTCGCTCCAGCAGCTCGCCTCCGATCCGGTCGATCCCAGCTTGCGCTCGGCTGTTATCGAAGCGGCGCGGACTGTGACCCGCACGATGAATATTGCCGCAAACAGCCTTGAGGCAACCGGCAGCGGCTTGCGCTTCGAAGCGAGCGACGGGGTGACGCAAGTCAACCAGATCGCCACCGAGCTTGCCAGAGTGAACCTGCGCCTCGCGCGCGCCTCCGACGCCAGCAGCGACCAGACCGCATTGCTCGACCAGCGCGACATGCTGCTCGAACGGATGAGCCAGTTCACCGATGTGACCACCACGATTGACGCCAACCACACCGTTGAAGTGCGCCTGGGCGGCGCTGGCGGCCCCCAGATTGTCTCGGGCGGCACTTCTGCCAGCCTCGCCATGACCACAGCGGCAAACGGCACCGTTGCCTTCGCCGTGGGCGCAAACGCCGCGTCACTTTCTGGCGGCTCGCTGGCCGGCAAGGCGCAGGCGCTGGTCAAGCTTGCCGATGTGCGCACGAGCCTTGATATGATTGCTACCGACCTGATCGCCGCGGTCAACGCCGCGCAGGGCACCGGTGTTGCGCTTGATGGCAGCGCGGGCCAGCCATTGCTTGCCGGCACTGACGCCGCGAGCATAACGCTCGCGCTCGAAGACGGGCGCAAGATCGCAACGGCGCCTGCCGGGGCTGGCGCCAACAGCCGCGATGCCAGCAATCTCTCTGCCATGCGCACTGCGCTGGGCATTTCCGATCCTGCCGGCGCGATGGACGCGCTGATCTTCGACATTTCCGGCACGGTTTCCGGGCGAACGGTAACGCGCGATGCGCTCGACACCATTGCTGGCAATGCGCGCATTGCGCTCACCGCCCAGGCCGGTGTCAATCTCGATCAGGAAGCGACCAACCTGATCCGCTATCAGCAGGCCTTCCAGGCCTCCAGCAAGGCGATCCAGATCGCTTCCAACATCTTCGACACGCTTCTCGCGCTGAGGTGAACCAAGCCATGACTGTCAACGCCACTTCGACCAGCGCCTTCTATGAACGGGCCACCATGGATCTCTCGGCCCTGCGCAAGCAAGCAGAAGGCTTGCAGGCGCAGCTCAGCAGTGGATCGCAGCTGGCCCGTTCGTCGGACAATCCGGTCGCCGCATCGCGGCTTAGGACCCTGGCCCGCGGGGCCGAGATTTCAAGTGTCGACCTGGCCAATGCCAACCGTGCGACCTCGGATCTCAGGCTGACCGACACTGCGCTCTCCAGTTTTGCCGACTACGTTACGCGCGCGCGCGAACTGACAATCCAAGCGTCGAACGGCACGCTGACGACCAGCCAGCGCAATTCGATCGGCGGCGAACTGCTCCAGATCCATGGCAGCCTGTTTGCGCTCGCCAACAGCCGCGATTCGACGGGCCATGCGCTGTTCGGCGGCCAGGCTGCCGGCAATGCCTATACGCTCGATGGGTCCGGCAACGCCGTCTATGCGGGAACTGCGACCGCCGAGGACTTGCCGCTCGGCGACGGCCAGAGTGTCAAGCGCGGGCTGACCGGGCCAGAGTTTCTCAATTTCACCGCAAATGGTGCGCCCACCGACCTGATGGCGATGATCAAGGGGCTTGGCGACGCATTGATGGGCGCCGCCGCCGATCCGGCGCAGGCCGCGCGCGATGCGCTGGCGCCGCTGAACGAAGCGCTTGATGCGGTGACGAACGGCCAGACCCAGGTCGGCGCGCGGCTCGCATGGATCGAATTGACCAACGATCGCCGCACCACCCTGTCGGAACTCCATGCCGGCGAAGAAGCCGAGATCGGCGCAACTGACATGGCCGCGACAATTGCCGAACTGCAGCAGGTGATGCTGGTGCTCGAGGCCAGCCAGGCGAGCTTCGTCAAGCTTGCCAGCCTCAGCCTGTTCGAGTTGATCCGCTAACCCCAAAACTGCCCCACAGGAATTGTTCTCATGTTTGTAGCCATCGGCATTGTCATCCTGCTGGTCATGGTCTTCGGCGGCTTTGCCCTCACCGGAGGCGCGCTTGGCCCGGTGATGCACGCCCTGCCGCATGAAATGCTGATCATCGGCGGTGCGGCGGTCGGTGCCACGGTGATCGGTAATTCGATGCACGAACTCAAAGCCATTGGCGGCGGGTTCGCCAAAGTATTCAAGGGGCCGAAACACACCAAGCAGGATCACATAGACGCGATCATCCTGACCACCAGGCTGATGAAGCTGCTGCGCTCCGAAGGGCCGGTGGCTATGGAAAGCCATGTCCAGGAACCGGCCAATTCGTCGATTTTCGCTGAATTCCCGCGCCTGCTGGCGAACACGGCGCTGACGGCGCTGATCTGCGACACACTGACCCTGATCGTCGTATCCTCCGGCACGCTCGAGGTTCACGCGGTCGAGGAAGTGATGGACAATGCAATGAAGTCGCACTTTCACGAAATGCATGAGCCGCAGCATGCCCTGACCACGCTTGCCGACGGACTTCCAGCACTCGGTATCGTTGCCGCCGTTCTCGGCATCGTCAAGACCATGGGCTCGATCGACAAACCGCCGAGCGTGCTGGGCGGCATGATCGGCTCGGCGCTGGTCGGCACCTTTCTCGGCGTGCTGCTCGCTTATGGCATGGTTGCGCCGATGGCCGGGCGGCTCAAGCAGATTATCGAGGCCGACGAGCAGATATTCCACGCCGTCAAGCAGGTAGTAATTGCCAGCCTGCACGGCTGGCCGCAGCCGCTGGTGGTTGAAAGCGCGCGCTCAGGGCTGGGCCACGCCTTCCGACCGGGACTTTCCGAGCTGCTCGACTCCTTGCGCGGGCGCTAAGCCATGGCCGCCGCGAAGAAGGGCAAAGTCGATCTGCCCCCAGTCATCGTCAAGAAAATCACCGTGGTGGCCGGCGGCCATCATGGTGGCGCCTGGAAGGTCGCTTATGCCGACTTTGTCACCGCAATGATGGCTTTCTTCCTGCTGCTTTGGCTGCTCGGCGCAACCACCGAAAAGCAGCGCAAGGGCATCGCCGACTATTTCACCCCGACGCTGGTCAAGATGCGGCAGGAAAGCGCGGGCGCCAACGGTCTGCTCGGCGGCTCGTCGATCACCGATGTCGACAACTATCCCCACAAGGCCGGGCAGACCGGCACCAAATCGTTGACTATTCCACGCGACATGACCGGGGGCCCGAAGGAAGGCTCCGCGCGGGTCAAGCAAGTTAACCGCGTTAAGGAGCAGATCGAGGCCAAGCTGCGTTCGACCGAGCAATTGCTCAAGCTCGCGCGGCAGGTGCGGCTGGTCGATACCGCGGAAGGTATCCGCATTGATCTGGTCGATGATGCCGACTTCGCCATGTTCCGCATGGGTACGACGATCCTCACGCCCGATGCAGCGCAGCTCCTGCGGGTGATCGCTGAAGCTGTCGGTCCCGAGAGCGGCGGCCTTTCAATTCGTGGCCACACCGATTCGCTGCCATGGAAGCCGGGCGAGCCATCGAACAACTGGTCGCTCTCCGCCGGCCGAGCCGAGGCAACGCGGCAGGAAATGCTGCGCCGGGGCATCGCCGAGGCACGCTTCGCCCGGATCGAAGGGGTGGCGGCGCGCGAACCGCTGGTGCAGAATGATCCGGCCGATCCCAGAAACCGCCGGATTTCAATCCTCCTGATGCGCTGAAGCATTCGGCACGGGCTTGCATGGACGGGCTGATGGCGGCAACGTCTCCTGCAGCAACGGGAGAGCATTTATGCCATTTACCGGTCCGGTCGAAGACCGCCTCGCCATCCGCGAACTCTATGATGAATACGCCGACGGCGCGAACCGCATGGACCGCGCCGCCTGGCTGTCGGTCTGGGCCGACGACGCGGAGTGGAAGACGCACTATTTCGAAGTGACGGGCAAGGCCGAGATCGGAGCGAAATACGACGAACTGATGGCTGCGGTAACAGCCACCACTTTCCTCACCCAGATCTGTTCGATCGAAGTCGACGGCGAGCACGCCCGCGCCAGTGCTATCGGGCAGGAGCGGCTAATGATGCCGGGTGGCAGCTTCCGTTTGACCGGGCTAAACGAAGACCAGTTGGTGCGCCGCGAAGGGCGCTGGCTGATCTTGCGGCGGGACTATCATGTTAGCGTCGAGGAAGCGCCGGGGGTGGGTGAAGTTTCGTGATAAAAATTGTTCCGGAACCGGGCCCCGGAACCACACCTATTGCGCGCGCGCAGTCTTGCCCATCAGCGGCAGGACAGCTGCGTACA
>JANLSP010000144.1:0-2227 GCA_031362485.1 Novosphingobium sp. | reverse complement strand
GCGATATTCGAACTTGTCGACCGCCTTCATCAGGCCGATGTTGCCTTCCTGAATGAGATCAAGGAATTGCAGGCCGCGGTTGGTATATTTCTTGGCGATGGAGATCACGAGACGCAAATTCGCCTCGACCATTTCCTTCTTCGCGATGCGCGCCTCGCGTTCGCCCTTTTGCACCATGTTGACGATGCGGCGGAACTCAGGAAGCGCCATGCCGGTGGCCGAGGCAATGTCGGCAATCTCGGCGCGGATGCGTTCGACCGGATCGGCTTCCTGCTCTGCGAATGCCGCCCACTTCTTGTCCTTGGCAGCTTGTCCGCCCAGCCAGCCATCGTCGAGCTCGTGGCCGACGTAGCTGTCGAGGAAGTCCTTGCGATTGACTTTGTGGCGCTCGGCAAGCCGCAGCATCTGGCCGCCCAGCGCGGTGAGCCGGCGGTTGAAGGCGTAAAGATTATCGACCAGGTATTCGATCTTGGTCGCGTGGAACTGCACGCTCTCGACCTGCGCGGTCAGTTCCTCGCGCAGTGACTGATACTGCTTTTCCTTCGATCCGGGAAAATCGTCGCCCAGCCCCATGTGCTCCAGTCGCGAAGCCTGAATTTTCTCGAACTTCTTGAACAGCTGGGTGATGTGCGCGAACTTTTCCAGCGCCTCGGGCTTCAGCTGCGCTTCCATCTGCGCCAGGCTGAGCGTGTTGTCTTCTTCCTCTTCCTCCACCGGGCGCATGCGGCGCTCGATCTGGTCGTCGTCGTCATCGTCGCCCTTGGCAGCGGGCTCTTCCTCGACGTCGTCCTCTTCCTTGTAGGAAGGCCCGGCAATCTTTTCGCTGATCTCGCCGTCGACTTCTTCCTCGGCGTCGTCGGCCATCGCTTCGGGGGCGGGCTCCTTGGAAAGCATGGCATCAAGATCAAGGATCTCGCGCAATTGCATTTCTTCGTTGTTGAGCGCCTGGGACCACTGGATGATGGCGTGGAAGGTGATCGGGCTTTCGCACAGCCCCAGGATCATCGTGTCGCGTCCCGCCTCAATGCGCTTGGCGATGGCGATTTCGCCCTCGCGGCTGAGCAATTCTACCGCGCCCATCTCGCGCAGATACATGCGCACCGGATCGTCGGTGCGCTCGATGGTTTCCTTCTTCTTTTCCAGCGCCGGCTTTTCCGACATGCCGTCGTTTTCGTCGATCTCGTAGACTTCCTTCTAGTCGGGATCAACCGCGTCCTCGTCGCTCTCGACGATGTTGACGCCCATCTCGCTGATCGCGGACATGATGTCCTCGATCTGCTCGGACGACATCTGATCCTGCGGCAGGGCTTCGTTGAGCTCGTCGACTGTGATCACCCCGCGGCGCTTGGCGCGCGCGATCAACTTCTTGATCGAGGCCTCGTTGAGGTCGATCAGCGGAGCCTCCGAGCCGTCAGTGCGGTCGTCGGTCATGTCGTCGTTGGCTTCGATGTCCATCATTGCAGTTCAGTCTCGCTGTCTGTCATTGGGGGCCGATAAGCCGGATTATACGTAAGTCGCCGCCCTGTGCCCTAAGGTGGCCTGCATTTCCAGCTTTCTCTAGCCTATATGGTGTTGGCAACCTTGCCCTGGTCATCCGAGCCTTGTGAAATTTCACGCAGCTGCCGGGCCAAAGTTACCTTGCGTTGTCTCAATCTTGCCTGTTCATCCAGATCGAAGCGCTCGGTAGCAGCGGCAATTGCGGCATCAAGCGCAGGTTCTTCAGTCAGCATGGCGACTGCCGCCGCCAAGGCCTCGCATGCCTTTTCCCCATCGGCCTCATCCCGCAGGAAAGGCCAGGGCATGTTGGCATAGTCGGCAGGCGATGGAACAATCAGGCCATTGTTTTCGAATATGGTGGCCAGCGCCTCATTTTCAAGCTGCGCACCCGCTTCGCTTGCATCGAGCAGCGCATCGAAACGCGGGTCCAGCCCGGGCGCGCGCACGAGGGCATCGGCATGGCGGGCGATCTGGTCCGGGTAGCGCATCAAGCCGGCGATGACGGCTGCAGCGAGTGCTTCGCGCGCGCCGCCCTGCGCCGAGCGCCGCAGCCGCTGCACCGCCTCGGGCGAGGAGCGCGGCGGAGCGGGCGGGCGGCCACCAGCGCGCTCACCCGGGCGCCATTCCTTGCGCGGGGCCTGCCAGGCAGCCTGCTCACGCTTGGGGAAAGCAAAGGCGGAATAGCGATCCTGCAATTCGCGCCGGTAAAGCGACTGAATATCCCGGTCGG
>JANLSP010000120.1:0-13774 GCA_031362485.1 Novosphingobium sp. | reverse complement strand
TGCCGACGTTCCTTTCGTCAGCGCCGCGACCATGCGTGCGATGATCGCGCGGCTGCATGAGCCGGACGCACCAGCCGTGGTCGTGCTGGGCTTCGAGCCTGACGACACGCTGCAATATGGCCGGGTGATCGCCGAGAATGGCCGCATTGCCAAAATGGTCGAACACAAGGATGCGAGCGCTGCTGAACGCGCAGCGCGCCTGTGCAACTCAGGGCTGATGGCGGCGCGCGCGGGCGATCTGTTTGCGCTGCTGGCGCGCGTCGGCAATGATAACGCGCAAGGTGAATATTACCTGCCCGATGTGGTCAATATTGCGCTGGCTGACGGGCGGATCTGCGCGGTGGTGGTGACAGGCGATGCCGATGAAGTCGCCGGGATCAACAGCCGCGCTGAACTGGCCGAGGCGGAAGGCCGTTGGCAGGCGCGCCGCCGCCTCCGCGCGATGGATGATGGCGCCAGCCTGATTGCACCGGAAACAGTATGGTTTTCCTGGGATACGCAAGTCGGCCGCGATGTCACGATCGAGCCCAATGTCTTTTTCGGCCCCGGCGTAACTGTCGGCGAGGGCGCGGTAATTCACGCCAATTGCCATATCGAAGGCGCAAGCCTTGGCCCGAACACCGAAGTCGGTCCCTTCGCGCGGCTGCGTCCCGGCGCGGTGCTGAAGGAGAAGGCCAAAGTCGGCAATTTCGTCGAAATCAAGAAAAGCGTGCTGGGCAAAGGCGCCAAGGCCAATCACCTCAGCTATATTGGCGATGCCGAAGTCGGCGCAGGCGCCAACATCGGCGCGGGCACGATCACCTGCAATTATGACGGCTATTTCAAATACAAGACCGTGATCGGCGAGCGAGCATTCATCGGCAGCAACAGCTCCTTGATCGCCCCGGTGAAAATCGGGCGCGACGCGATTGTCGGGGCGGGCAGCGCGGTTTCGCGCGATGTTTCGGATGGCGAATTGCGGCTGGTTCGCGCCGAACAACTGGTCAAGCCCGGCTGGGCCGACCGCTTCCACGACGCGATGAAAAAGAAGAAGTCCGAGGCGAAAAAGGGATGAGCCTGAGCGAAGACGAACTGCTTCAGTTTTCTGAGTGACACCTGGCGTTCAGGTTCGATTGTTCAACGTTGCCCGATTCGGGTGGACTTTGGGGGGTGGGTATGGGTTCGCAGCGCGGCGCGGGGAAGTGGCGTTCGACATGGGTGCGGTCGGCTTGCCTTGCGGCCTTGACGCTCAACTTGGCGGCTTGCGGCGATGGATCCGGCGGATCGGCCACCACACCGACAGTTGCAGCGACGCCTACGCCAAGCCCCACTCCGAGTCCGACGCCGACTCCCACGCCAGCGCAATCGCTGGCTGCGGTCACCACGATCAATGTGAATGTGCTGGACAATTATGCCGCGCCCACGCTGCCAGCCTATTACGATGGCACCGTTTCTGCGCTCGATAACCAGCCGACCGGCACCTCGATCGACAACCGCGTCGCAACATTGGGACGCGTGCTGTTCTTTGACCGCCGGCTCAGCGTCAACAGCACGATTGCCTGTGCCTCGTGCCACCGCCAGGCCAATGGCTTCGATGACCAGACGCGCTTCAGCACTGGGTTTTCGGGCGCCGCCTTCACCAGCGCCCATGCCATGCGACTGGGCAACGTCCGCTACTGGCAGCCTGGCTCGATGTTCTGGGATCGCCGCGCGGCAAGCGTCGAGGCGCAGGCCAGCCAGCCGATCATCAATCCGATTGAAATGGGCTGGGACAATGCCGCCGGCGGGATCACTGCCCTGATCGCGCGGTTGCAGGCACTGCCCTATTATCAGGAGCTGTTCCAGCTGGCCTACGGTAGCCAGACGATTACAGAGACGCGCATGCAGCAGGCGCTGGCGCAGTTCGAGCGGGCGATGATTTCCTCGGGCAGCCGCTGGGACAGCGCCTATGCCCAGGTGTTCAATGCGGCCGCGCCCGGCCGCAATCTCAACGTCACCTTGCCAGGCTTCACCAACGAAGAAAACCGCGGCCGGCAACTGTTCATGACCGGCAACAATGCTGGCGGCGCCGGCTGTTCCGCCTGCCACGTGCCGCCGACTTTCGCGCTCGCCGCCAATTCGCGCAGCAATGGCCTCGATGCTGGCGAAACCGTGGTGTTCAAGTCGCCCAGTCTCAAGTCTGTCGGCCTAAGCCGCGCTTTCATGCATGACGGGCGGTTTTCCAGCCTCGCCCAAGTGGTCGAACATTACAACAGCGGCATCCAGGCCGGCCCCGCGCTCGATAATCGCCTGCGCGCGGGCGGCGCCCCAGGTGGCGCGCCCGAGAGGCTCAACCTGAATCAGGCAGACAAGGATGCGCTGGTCGCCTTCATGCTGGCGCTAAATGATACGGCCTTCGTGGCGGATGCAAAGTTCTCGAGTCCGTTCAGGTAAGCTTGACTTGATATCATGATATGATATCAAGATATCACTGTGACCCGCATTCTTGCCGACCTGCCCGATGAAGACATCAAGTGGCTCGACCAGCTCGCCGCCGAGCAAGGCAAGTCGCGCGCCTCGGTCTTGCGTGAGGCGGTTTCCAGCTACAAGGCGCAGTCGCAGGGTGATGACACAAGCTGGATCGAGCAGGGTTTCGGCTTGTGGGCGCGGCACGGCATTGCATTTGACCCGGTTGATTACGAGCGCAGGCGGCGGGCTGAATGGACCCGCCCCTGGGACGATGACTATGAGGAAGTGAGATCCGAGTCTCCCGACCTGTTCGATGCCGAGGATGATCGCCAGCGGCAGATTTATCTGGACATGCTGGACGGAAAATATCCCGATCCCAAGCGGCCCGGCTCCAAGTGAGCGGGTTTACCTTCGACGCGAATATCGTGATCGATGCGCTGGCCGGCTATGCCCCGGCTCGCGCCGAAATTCAGCGCGCCGTTGCTGCGGGATCGCGTGCGTGGATCAGCCGGATGGCGTGGATCGAAGTCTTGTCGAAAGGCGATCCGGCCGTTGTGAAAGGTGCGATTGCGTTCCTCAGTCACTTCGGCCTCGACGAAATGGACGAAGAAATTGCCCTTCGCGCGGCCGCTCTGCGTCGTGAACGACCCAGGTTGAAGTCACCCGATGCCATCATCCTGGCAACAGCCCAGACTCGTGGCCGCGTTCTCGTTACACGAAATACCAAGGATTTCCCGGCAGAGATGCCCGGCATCCGGGTCCCCTACACTCTCTAAGCGAAAGCAACACCCAATGTGCGGCATCATCGGCATCGTCGGCAAGGATCAGGTGGCAGACCGGCTGGTCGATGGGCTGCGGCGCATGGAATATCGCGGTTATGACTCGGCAGGCGTTTGCACGCTTGATGGCGGCCAGCTGGTCCGTCGCCGCGCACCGGGCAAACTCTCAAACCTGGTGCTCGAACTCGCACGCGATCCCGCGCCCGGCACCACCGGCATCGCCCACACCCGCTGGGCGACCCACGGAGCACCGACGGCCGCCAATGCCCATCCGCATGCAACCGGCGAGCTCGCGCTGGTCCACAACGGCATCATCGAGAACTTCCGCCAATTGCGCGAAGCGCTGACTGCCCGGGGCCGCAAATTCGAAAGCGAAACTGACAGCGAAGTGGTCGCCCACCTGATCTCGGAAGGCATCGAAGCGGGTGCCTCACCACAGGAGGCCGTAATCTCTGCCCTGCCGCAGCTGCGCGGGGCTTTCGCCCTTGCCATCGCCTTCCGCAGTCACCCCGACATGCTCATCGGCGCGCGGCTCGGATCGCCGCTAGTGGTCGGCTATGGGGACGGGGAGACCTATCTCGGTTCCGACGCGCTGGCTCTGGCCCCGCTGACCCAGAAGATCACCTATCTTGATGAGGGCGACTGGGTGGTGATCACGCGCGCTGGTGCCCAGATTTTCGACAAAGAAAACAGACCTGTGAAGCGCAAAGTGGTCCAGTCGGGCGCTTCGGCGGCCGCTATCGAGAAGGGCAACTATCGCCACTTCATGCAGAAGGAGATCTTCGAGCAGCCGACTGTGGTTGCGCAGACGCTGCACAGCTACATCCGCCAGGTCGACCAGTCGGTCGCCCTGCCGCAGTTCGATTTCGATCTTTCGGCGATCAACCGGGTGACCATCGTCGCCTGCGGCACTTCGTTCTACGCGGGCATGGTGGCGAAATACTGGTTCGAACAGTTTGCCCGGCTGCCGGTCGATATCGATGTCGCCAGCGAATTCCGCTACCGCGATCCGGTGCTGGAGGCGGGCGGGCTCGCGCTGTTCATCTCGCAAAGCGGCGAGACTGCCGACACGCTGGCGGCCTTGCGCCATTGCAAGCAGCATGGCCAGACCATCGCAGTGGTGGTTAATGTGCCGACCAGCACGATGGCGCGCGAGGCAGACTTGCTGCTGCCCACCCATGCCGGGCCGGAGATCGGTGTTGCCTCGACCAAGGCCTTCACTTGCCAACTCGCCGTACTCGCGGCGCTCGCTGCTCATCTGGCGGTCAAACGGGGCCGCATGGACCGGGCGGAAGAGACCGAAGTGGTCAAACATTTGCTCGAAGCCCCCGCCAGCCTCAACGCCGCTCTGGCGCACGATGACGAGATTGCGGCGATGGCGCACCTCATCGCCCCGGCACGCGATGTGCTCTATCTCGGGCGCGGAGCGGACTATCCACTGGCATTGGAAGGTGCGCTGAAACTCAAGGAAATCAGTTATATCCATGCGGAAGGCTATGCCTCAGGAGAGATGAAGCACGGCCCGATCGCGCTTATCGACGAAGCGGTGCCGGTGATCGTGCTCGCGCCCAGCGGGCCTTTGTTTGAAAAGACCGTGAGCAACATGCAGGAAGTGCGCGCGCGCGGCGGCAAGGTTGTTCTCATCTCCGACCGGGAAGGGCTGGACGAAGCGGGCGAAGGCTGCCTTGCGACCATCGAAATGCCCAAAGTCCACCCGCTGATCGCGCCTTTGGTTTATGCCGTGCCGGTGCAATTGCTCGCCTACCACGTGGCCTGCGTCAAGGGCACTGATGTCGATCAGCCGCGCAACCTGGCGAAGAGTGTGACTGTCGAATAGCCGGCGCAGAGAATCTTGCATTTAATGAGGGAGCTTTACGCGCTGCTAACCAAAGCAACCGTATTGATCCCCGGTGCGACGATCCCAAACTTCCGCGACTCCGCTTCCCAAGGATTTGCCTGCGCTGGCGGTGCTCGGCCTGACCGATCCGCAGGGCGGCGACTGGGGGCGGCTCAGGGGGCTGCAATATGCCGGAATTGCCAAGGCAACCTGGCTGCGGATTACCGGAAATGTTTTCGCCGGGCTGGGGCTCGCGGTACTGCTGTTTGAGCACGTCAGCCACGCAGCGATCCTTGGCTGGCTGCTGGTGCTGTTTGCGACTTTGGCCAGCTCAGCCATTGATGACCGCAAGCTGACAGACGCCGATCATCGCGCTTTCAACCGCCACGAGGCCAATCGGCATACCTTGCACACCATCGTCAATGCGCTGATCTGGGTGGCGCCGCTGACGATTGCCAGCAGCATCCTCGATCCTGAAACGCGCATGAAGCTGTGGTCGGTGCTGGCCTTGCTGATGACCGGTTCGGCGATTGTCCTGCCCGCCGTGCCGATGGGCACCATCCTGTTTTCGTTGATTGTCGGCGGAGCGGCGATCGTCAGCTTCGCCCTTACGGGCGAATATGGAATGGCAGGAATTGCGCTGTTATTTTGCTGGGCTGTGGTGGCTGGAGCACTGGCCAGCGCCCGCAACTATCTGTCTGCGCGCATTGCCGAGACGGGGATGGCCGAGAAGAACGAGGTTGTTTCGCTCTTGCTGCGTGAGTTTGAGGAGGGTGAAGCCGATTGGCTCTGGCAGATCGACACGGCGCGAAGGATCCGCACTGTTTCGCCGCGGTTTGCATTTGCGCTTGGCATTAACACGCACGAGATCGAGGGCAAACCGTTCATCCAGCTGATTGCCGGGGAGGCTTGGGATACCGGCCAGTTCCCCTCAAGCCTGCACGATCTTGCAGAGCGGCTGAAGCGGCGCGAGAGCTTTTCCAACCTGCTGGTGCGTGTAACTGTGCAGGGCGGGCAACGCTGGTGGGAGCTTTCCGGCACGCCCAAGCTCGATGAGAACGGCTTATTCGCCGGCTTTCGCGGCGTCGGCTCGGATGTGACTGAGCAACGCGAAAGTTCCGACAAGATCGCCTATCTGGCGCGCTATGACACGCTGACCGGCCTGCCGAACCGGATGATGCTGAATGAAGCCCTCGGCGAGGCAATGGGCTTTGCCGAGCAATGGCGAACGCGCTGCGCCTTCCTGATGATTGATCTCGACCGCTTCAAATCGGTCAATGATACTCTCGGCCACCTGATCGGAGACCGCTTGCTGGCGCGGGTTTCGGATCGGTTGAAAGAAGTGATGACCGAAAACGAGCTGTGCGGCCGCCTGGGTGGCGACGAGTTCGCCATTGTCGTGCGCGATGCCGCCGATGCGGCGCGGGTTGAACAGGTCGCCCAGCGCGTGATCGACCGGTTGTCGCAGCCGTATGAAGTCGATCACCATACACTGTATGTGGGCGCCAGCATCGGATCCGCCTTCGGACCGCGCGACGGATCAACTGTCGAGACGCTGATGCGCAATGCCGATCTCGCGCTCTACCGGGCAAAGGATGACGGCGGCGGGGTCCATTGCCACTATGAGCCGTCGCTCCATGCCCATGCCGAGGAACGCCGCAAGCTCGAATTCTCGCTGCGCCATGCCATCGAACGGGGCGAATTCCTGCTGAACTTCCAGCCAGTGGTCGACGCGTCCAGCGAGGCGGTTCTCAGCTTCGAGGCGTTGTTGCGCTGGAATAGCCCCGAACACGGCATGGTCAGTCCGGCCAAATTCATCCCGTTGGCCGAAGATACCCGGCTGATTGTGCCGATTGGCGAATGGGTCCTGCGCGAAGCGTGCCTGCAGGCCGTGCATTGGCCGTCGCATATCAAGGTAGCGGCCAACGTCTCCGGCGAGCAATTGCTTGACAACAACTTCATCGGCAGCGTGGTTGGCGCGCTCGCTCACAGCGGCTTGCCAGCAAGCCGGCTGGAACTGGAAGTTACCGAGAGCATCTTCGTGCGCGATGCGGCGCATGCGCGCTCTGCGCTCGAACAGGTCATTGGGCTGGGGTGCAGCGTCGCGCTAGACGATTTTGGCACCGGCTATTCCTCGCTCGGCTATATCCGCAACCTGCGCTTCTCGACGATCAAGATCGACCGCAGCTTCGTCCAGGGCGCCGCCACGGCCAATCCCGAGAGCCTGGCGATCATCCGCGCCGTGGTGGCCATGGCCGACAGCCTTGAGATGTCCACGACTGCTGAAGGTGTCGAGACCCAGCAGGAACTGGCCGTTGTGCGCGATCTGGGCTGCAAGAAAATCCAGGGCTACTATTTCGGCCGGCCGATGTCGGCCAAAGACAGCGAAGCAATTTTCACGCGAGCGCGCTTTGCCCCGCGCGGAACTGCTGCCTAAGCCTCGACCAACCCTTTTACAGCACTGAGGAACAGCGCGGCCCCGTCACTGCTGCCGTGCGCCGCCTCGATGGCGCGCTCGGGGTGGGGCATCATGCCCAGCACATTCCCCGCATCGTTCAGCACACCGGCGATGTCACGCGCCGAACCGTTGACGCTTTCCGCATAGCGGAAGGCCACGCGCCCATCACCTTCCAGTCGGTCCAGCGTCGCCGCGTCGGCGAAATAGTTGCCGTCGTGATGGGCGACCGGAACATGGATGATCTGCCCCACCTCGTAACCCGCAGTGAACAGCGACTGGGCGGTTTCCACGCGCAGGGCCACTTCGCGGCAGACAAAGCGGATGCCGGCATTTCGCATCAGCGCGCCCGGGAGTAGGCCTGCTTCGGTGAGCACCTGAAAGCCGTTGCACACGCCAAGAACTGGCACGCCGCGCTCCGCGGCCGCGACGACGGCGCGCATGATCGGTGAGCGAGCCGCCATCGCGCCGCTGCGCAGATAATCTCCATAGGAAAAGCCGCCAGGCAGGGCGATGAAATCGAGACTGGGGGGAAGGTCGGCATCGCCGTGCCAGACGCGGGCCGGCGCGCTGCCGGATAGCTGCTCCAGCGCCACAGCCATGTCGCGGTCGCAGTTGGACCCGGGAAAGGTGATGACGGCAGAACGAAAGCTCATTGCGCGACTCGCTCGATCCGGTAGTTCTCGATCACCATGTTGGCGAGCAGCTGCTTGCACATCTCGTCAAGCGCGGCGTCGGTGACGCTGGCATCGACTTCGAGTTCGATCAACCGGCCGGCCCGCACGTCGCTGACTCCGTCAAAACCGAGGCCTTCGAGCGAATGGTGGATCGCCCGGCCTTGCGGGTCAAGCACGCCGGGCTTGAGGCTGACGGAAACGCGGACTTTCATCGCTGGGCCTTTCGCGGGGCGTGGATTCGCAGCGAGCCTATGGCGATTGCGCGTGGATCGGGCAAGCGTGAGCGGCCTACTTTACCCAGTCCAGCCCGATATCATCATAGAACTCGCGGGTCTCGTCCCAGCCTGCCTCGACCTTCACGTGGAGGAACAGATGGACTTTCACGCCGAGAATTGCGGCCAGTTCCTTCCGCGATGCTTCGCCGATGGCCTTGAGCCTGGCGCCCCCCTTACCCAATACGATGCCCTTCTGACTGTCGCGCGCAATTACGATCTGCTGGTGAATTTCAAGGCTGCCGTCTTTGCGGGTCTGATAGCTTTCGGGGCGCACGGCACTGTCATAGGGCAGTTCGTCATGCAACTGGCGATAAAGCTGTTCGCGGGTGATCTCGCAGGCGAGCAGTCGCTCGCTGGCGTCGGAAACCTGATCCTCGGGATAGTGCCATGCGCTTTCGGGCATCAACGCGGCGAGGCGGGTCTTGAGCTCGGCGACGCCGTCGCCGGTCAGCGCCGAGACGAAGAATACCTCGTCGAATTCGGCTGCTTGCGTCAACTCCTGCGCCGCGACCAGCAGTGGTTCTTTTGGGGTTTCGTCGACCTTGTTGAGCACCAGCAGCTTGCGCTCGGGGCGCGATTTCAGCGATTCCAGGATGCCGTCGAGATATTCGCGCTTCTTCTTGCGCGAATCGACCACCAGCAGGATCGCGTCGGCCTCCTGCGCGCCTTCCCAGGCGGCGGCGACCATGGCGCGGTCGAGCCGGCGTTTCGGCGCAAAAATGCCCGGCGTGTCGGCGAGGATGATCTGGGTCTCGGCAGTGTCGCTCTTGGCCAGCGCAATCCCCATCAGCCGCGCGCGCGTGGTCTGCGCCTTGGCGGAGACGATTGCCACCTTCTGGCCGACCAGCGCATTGACCAGAGTCGACTTGCCTGCATTGGGTGCGCCGATCACGGCGACAAGACCGCAGTGCCGGATCATGCAAATTGCTCCAGAAAGGCTTCGGCGGCCGCGGTTTCGGCGTCCTGCTTGCTTGATCCCGTGCCTTGCGCGCTCCCGACACCGTGGATATCGACCGCAACAGTAAACCGGGCAGCGTGGTCGGGGCCTGAGCGGTCAATAAGGCGATAGGCTGGGCTGCGCCGCTGGTTGCCTGCTGCCCATTCCTGCAGCGCAGATTTGGGATGCTTGGCGCTGCCGGTGTGGCCGGTCACCGGACCTTGCCACAGCTTGCGCACCATGGCGCGGGCAGGCTCATAGCCGCGCGTGACAAAGCAGGCGCCGATCAGCGCTTCCATGACATCCCCCAAGACATTGTCGCTGTCGCGCGCGCCATCATCATTGGCCTGCTTGCCCAGCAGGATATGCGGTCCGAGGCCGATCTCGCGGGCGATCGCGGCGCAAGTGGTGCGGCTGACCAGCGCATTGAGCCGCTGCGACAGCCGGCCTTCGTCGCCGGTGCCCAATTCGTGCAGCCATTCGGCAATGGCGAGGCCCAGCACCCGGTCACCGAGAAATTCGAGTCGCTCGTAATTGCGCGTGTTGCCGGTGCTGCCGTGAGTCAGCGCCTCACGCCAGAGGCCTGCATTGGGGGGATCACCGCCGGCAAGATCGGCAATAAAGCTGCGGGTTGCCGCTTCGATCATTGCCTCAGAACAAGCCGCCGATGCGGTTCCAGCGGGCAGCGGAAAACCACGTCCACGGCTTGACCCATTCAGCGCCGCCATCGGTTGAAAACATCATTACGGTTGCCCGGCCGACGAGATTGTCTTGCGGCACGATGCCGATGCCTTGCCCGGGGATGGCTGGAAAACGGCTGTCGAGCGAGTTGTCGCGATTGTCACCCATCAGAAACAAATGGCCTTCGGGCACGACGATAGGCGCGGTGTCGTCCTGCGGCGAAGCAATCAGATCAAGCGTGTAGTAGACCTTGCCGTTCGGCAGCGTCTCCTTGAAGCGCGGATAGCGGCACACCGGATTGCCTTGGCGGTCCCTGGCTTCATATTGCGGCATATAGCAATTGGTGTTGGGCGAGACATCAATCTCGAAATCGCTCGATTTCTCGCGCGGGACGGCCTTGCCATGGAGATAGACCTGACTCGCGATCATCTGCACCTGATCACCGGGCAGGCCGATCACCCGCTTGATATAGTCGGTATCGTTGTCAGGCGGAGCCTTGAAGATAACGATATCTCCGCGTTCGGGCTCGCCTGCCAGGATACGCCCCGGAATGACAGGCGCGCTGAACGGCATTGAATACTTCGAATAGCCATAGGGCCACTTGGCGGCGAGCAAATAGTCGCCATTGACCAGCCGCGGCATCATCGATTCGCTGGGGATGTTGAACGGCGAGAAGATGAAGCTGCGAAAGACGACGACGATCACAACCAACTTGATCAGAAAAACAAGGAAGCTTTCTTCCTCTTTTTCCGGTTTGGCCGGTGTCCCGCCTGCTGCCGGTACGGGCTCTGCGCTTTGATCGTCGCTCATCTTCGCGTCCATGTTGGCACGGCGGCCCCGCGTCAAGTTTTGTTGCTTGGCCTTGGCTCGTCGCGCGGGCATAGCCGTGCCATGCAAACAGGATCGAAACGATGACACAGGACCGGCTCGCGCCGCATTGGCGCGCCTTGAAAAGTCTTGCCAGACCGGACCTTGCAGCGCTTTTTGCCCAAGATCCGGGGCGCCTTGCCCGCCTGTCGGCACGGATCGAACTTGACGATGAACAGGGCATTCTGTTCGATTGGTCGAAGACCCATCTCGACGAGGCGCATCTGGCCGCTTTTGCCGGTCTGACCAAGGCGGCTGATTTTGCCGGCAAGCGCGCCGCGTTGTTCGCGGGCGCAGTGGTAAACGTCTCCGAAGGCCGCGCCGCTGTGCATACCGCCCAGCGCGGCTTTGGCAGCGAGACCAGCGTGGATGAGGCCGCCGCACTGCACATGCGTATGCGCGGTCTGGTCGAGGCGGTCCACGGCGGCGCGCTCGGGCCGGTAAGCCACCTGATCCACATCGGCATCGGTGGCTCGGCGCTGGGGCCCGCGCTGGCGATAGATGCGCTGGCGCGGGACGGTGCGCTCGTCGAAGTCCATGTCGTCTCGAACATCGACGGCTGCGCGCTTGAGGCCGCCTTCGCCCGCTGCGATCCGGCAACCACTCTGATCGCCATTGCCTCCAAGACATTCACCACCACCGAGACGATGACCAATGCGGCGAGCGCGCTGGCCTGGCTGGAAAGCAACGGCATTGCCGATCCCTATGGCCGGGTCGTGGCGCTCACCGCCTATCCGGACAAGGCAGTGGAATGGGGCGTTGACGAAACCCGGGTGCTGCCATTCCAGGAAAGCGTCGGCGGGCGATATTCGCTGTGGTCGTCGATTGGCTTCCCGGTGGCACTGGCGCTCGGCTGGGAGGATTTTGCTGCAATGCTTGACGGCGCGGCGGTGATGGATCGGCATTTCCTGGACACCGACGGCGCAGACAACCTGCCGCTGCGCGCCGCCTTTGCCGATCAGCTGTATTCCCGCCTGCACCTTTGCCAGACGCGCGCCGTATTCGCCTATGACGAGCGGTTGCGGCTGCTGCCCAGCTATCTTCAGCAGCTCGAGATGGAATCGAACGGCAAGTCAGTAACTGCCGGCGGGGAGCCGGTTTCTGCGCCGACCGCGCCGATAACCTGGGGCGGCGTGGGGACTGATGCGCAGCATGCAGTGTTCCAGCTGCTGCATCAGGGAAGCCATGTGGTGCCAATTGATTTCGTCGCAGCCATCGCGCCCGGCGATGCGCTTGAGCCCGCGCACCATATCAACCTCTTGTCCAATTGCTTTGCGCAAGGCGCGGCGCTGATGTCGGGCAAAGCCAGCCAGGAACCAGCGCGCAGCTATGCGGGCGACCGGCCTTCGGCGACGATCCTGCTCGACGATCTCAATCCGGCAAGCTTCGGAGCCCTGGTGGCGTTTTACGAGCACCGCACCTTTGCCAATGCTGTGCTGATGGAGATCAACCCGTTCGACCAGTTCGGGGTGGAGCTGGGCAAGGAGATTGCCAAGCAGATCGAGGCGGGCGGCACACAATTCGACGCGAGCACCGCAGCGTTGCTGGCGGCGGCTGGAATTGGGGGATAGGCGATGCAGGGACAATGCCATTGCGGCGGGGTGAAATTCACCGTCGCCTTGCTCGATGGACTCGACAAGCCGGTGCGCTGCAATTGCACGCTATGCGGCATGAAAGGCGCGGTGATGGTGTTTGCCAAGCTGGGCAGCATCGAAGTGACCGAGGGCGAGGATCTGCTCTCCACATATCAGTTCCATTCGAACACCGCGAAGCACCACTTCTGCTCGCGCTGCGGCATCCATGTGTTTCATCAACGCCGCTTCGATCCGACGCTCTATGGCGTGAACACCGCCTGCCTCGAAGGCGTCAGTCCCTATGACTTCGCCGAAGTGCCGGTGCTCGACGGGCAGGACCATCCGAAGGACCGTGGCGGCGGGCAGCTCGAAGTCGCCGGGGTGATGCGTTACGAGCCCCGATCACAGTAATCCGCAAAAGCCACTGGCATCGCCCGCAGGCACCGCGCATAGGCTTCGCCATGACAGATTTTGACTATGATCTTTTTGTTATCGGCGCGGGCTCGGGCGGGGTGCGCGCGGCGCGAATTGCCGCATCGCACGGCGCGCGCGTGGCCGTGGCCGAGGAATTCCGCGTTGGCGGGACCTGTGTGATCCGGGGCTGCGTGCCCAAGAAACTGCTGGTTTACGGCTCCAGCTTTGCGCACGAGCTGGACGATGCCACGCAGTTCGGCTGGACCCTGGGTGAGCGCTCGTTCGACTGGGGCAAGTTGCGTGACTTCGTCGCGCGCGATGTCGATCGGCTGGAGAAAGCCTACACGGCAACGCTCGACAACAACCAGGTCGATCATTTCCATGAGCGCGCCGTGGTGACCGGGGCTAATTCGGTGCGACTGGCCTCGGGACGCGAAGTCTCCGCCGCGCATATTCTTGTCGCCACCGGCGCATGGCCGGTGATGCCGGAGTTTCCCGGCAACGAGCACTGCATCACTTCAAACGAAGTGTTCGATCTGCCCGCGCTGCCGCGCCGCGTTGTGATCCAGGGCGCGGGCTATATCGCGCTGGAATTCGCCGGGATCTTCAACGCGTTGGGCTGCCGGGTGACAGTGGTCAACCGCAGCGACCAGATCCTGCGCGGCTATGACGAGGCGCTGCGTGACCGATTGCTCCAGATCACCATGGCACGCGGGATCGACTATCGCTTTAATAGTCCTATCGAACGCGTTGAAAAATTGGCGGATGGCGCGTTCAGCGTCACCACCAAGGGCCACGATCCGGTGACCGCCGACGCAGTGCTGGTCGCCACCGGGCGCAGGCCGAACACG
>JANLSP010000119.1:0-2619 GCA_031362485.1 Novosphingobium sp. | reverse complement strand
GCTGGACCGAGATCATGCGCAGCGCGCCGAACATGTTCTCGTTGACGATATCGATGATACCGCGCGCGGCTGCCATCAGATCGATGCCGAGCGCATCGGCGATAGTCTGTACTGCCTTCTTCGCGCCTTCGCGGTCCAGCTTGAAGCTGCCGCCGAGCAAGTTCTCGGGCAGATAGCCAAGCACGAGATTGGCGTCGGTGATGGTGGGCTCGGTGCCGCCGCCGCGATAGCAGATAGGCCCGGGATCGGCGCCTGCGCTCTGCGGGCCGACCTTGAGCGCGCCGATATCGTCGATCCAGGCAATCGAGCCGCCGCCCGCGCCGACCGTCTTCACGTCGAGCGAGGAGGCGCGCACCGAGAGGTGGCCAACCTCGGTCGAGCGCACCCGGCGCGGCTCGAGGTTTTCGATGAGGGCAACGTCGGTGGATGTGCCGCCAACGTCCAGTGTGAGGATGTTGCGGATCCCGGCATTGCGGCCGACCCATAGCGCGCCGGTCACCCCGCCGGCAGGGCCAGACATCAGAATGTTGACCGGGTGTTCCTCGGCCTTCTGCGCGCTCATCAGTCCGCCGTCCGAGCGCAGCAGCGAGAGCTTGCCGGCCATGCCCGCCTCGGCCAGCTTGGCGCGCAGGCTGGCAACATATTTGCCGACTACCGGCCGCACTGCGGCATTGGCAACGGTGGTCAGAGTGCGCTCGTATTCCTGCATTTCGGGCAGGACTTCGTGGCTGAGCGAAACGGGCACGCCCGGCATCACTTCGGCGGCGATCTCGCCTACGCGCTTCTCGTGGCGGCCGTCGACGAAAGCATTGATCAGGCTGACAGTAATCGCCTCGACGCCCCGGGCTTTCAACACGCCCAGCTGGGTGCGAATGTCGGACTCGTCCAACGGGCGCACCTCGCGCCCTTCGGCGTCCATCCGGCCTTTGACCGTGACCGTGTCCTCCAGCCGCGCCAGCGGGGTTGGCTTGGGCCAGATGATCCAGCCGGCAAGGCCACCGGGCACGAAGCTGCGGGCGATCTGCATGACATGGCGAAATCCCTCGGTGGTGATGAGACCCACCCGCGCGCCCTTGCCTTCCAGCACGGCATTGGTCGCCACCGTGGTGCCGTGGAGGAAATATTCGATATCTTGCGGCGCAACGCCCGCATCGGCGCAGATCGCGGTGACGCCAACAAGGATACCCTCGCTGCTGTCATGCGGCGTCGACGGCGTCTTGTGACGCCAGAAGGCGCCGGTCTCGACATTGAACAGCAGAAGGTCAGTGAAGGTGCCCCCGACGTCCACTCCCAGGCGGTAACCCATGCTAAAACTCTCCTCAGCCTGCCTTGGGAAACAGCGGCGCCTGCGCCACCATGCCCGGCAGTTTGCGACCCATCTCTGCGGCAAGCCAATGGCTTGCCTCGATCATTCCGGCCAGATCCATGCCCGTTGCCACACCGGCACGCTCGAGCATGTAGACCACGTCCTCACTCGGCACGTTGCCCGCCGCGCCAGGCGCGAAGGGACAGCCGCCAATACCGCCAAGCGCCGCGTCAACTGCGCTCGCACCCGCCTCGACCGCGACCCAGACATTGGCGAGGCCCGTATTGCGGGTGTTGTGAAAATGGACGCGCACCGGCAGCGGATTGATCGCTTGGCGAACACGCGCGACCAGCCGGGCGACATGCGCCGGGTCCGCCACGCCGATCGTATCGGCCAGCGCGATTTCCACCGGCCCGGCCTCGGCCAGCCGCAATGCCATGTCGACGACCCGGTCTTCGGCGACTTCGCCATCGAACGGACAGCCGAATGCTGCGGCGATGGTCGCCTGGCCACTGCGGCCTGCGGCCTTGGCGGCAACGACGATGGCCATGGCGGTTTCGACCGATTCATTGCTGGTCTGGCCCTGGTTGGAAATCGCCAGACCGTCGCTGGCGACCGAAACCGCGCCAATCTGGTGGATGCGCCCCGTCGCCAGCGCGCGGTCGGCTCCGCGCTGGTTCATCACCAGACCGATGTAGGTCACTCCTTCGGCATCGGGCAGCCCCGCACAGACCGCCTCGGCATCGGCCATTTGCGGCACCTTCTTGGGATTGACGAAGCTGGTTACTTCGATCCGCCGCGCCCCGCAGGCGATCGAACGGCGAACCAGTTCAAGCTTGGCCTCGGTCGAGATCAGCGTTTTTTCATTCTGCAGCCCGTCGCGCGGGCCGACTTCGACGAATTCGATTGAGCGGGTCATGCGGCGTCTCGATCCAGAATTTGTATACAGATTATGCGGCTGAGAGGTGGGGATCGCCAAGCTGCGCCTGGTAGGCGTCGCGATAGGCATGGAAGGCTCGGCGGATGTGGGCGGTCATGATCGCCTCCGCCCATGCCCCGTCGCGCCGGACAAAGGCAGCGAGCAGTTCTTCGTGTTCGTTGTGCGAGCGCTGGAGGTTTTCGCGGTCATAGTTCTGCGCAGTGCGCCAGACCACCGGCTGTTCGACCAGCAGGGCGAGCACGCTGGAAAGGCGCGGCGAGCCAGCGGCTTCGAGGATGATTGCGTGGATCAGCCGGTTGTGATCGAGAAAGCACAGGACATCGGGACGTTCGGCGCTAATTGCCTCCCGGATTCTGCGGTTGTGCGCCTTCAG
>JANLSP010000114.1:0-5469 GCA_031362485.1 Novosphingobium sp. | reverse complement strand
CGCCGCCGGGCGCATCCCGGGCGGCTTCTTCAAGCGTGAGCGCGGCGCGACCGAAAAGGAGACGCTGGTCTCCCGCCTGATCGACCGTCCGGTCCGCCCGCTGTTCCCCGAAGGTTTCTACAACGAAATCAACGTCATTGCCCAAGTTCTGAGCTTTGACGGTGAAATCGAGCCCGATATTCTGGCGATGATCGCCGCTTCGGCTGCGCTCACCATTTCGGGCTTGCCGTTCATGGGCCCGATCGCCGCTGCGCGCGTCGGGTATGTCGATGGCGCATACACACTCAATCCCAAGCAGGAAGAAGCCGCAAACGGCGCACTTGACCTGGTTGTCGCCGCCACCGGCAACGCGGTGATGATGGTGGAATCGGAAGCCAAGGAGCTTTCCGAGGAAATCATGCTCGGCGCGGTGATCTTTGCGCATGACGAGATCAAGAAGGTGGTCAATCTGATCATTGATCTCGCCGAAAAGGCTGCCAAGGATCCCTGGGATGTCGCTGTTAGCGACAATACGGCGATCAAGGACAAGCTCAAGACGCTGATTGGCAAAGATATTGCCGCTGCCTACAAGCTGACTGACAAGTCCGAGCGTTCGAATGCACTCAATGTCGCCCGCGCCAAGGCCAAGGAAGCCTTCGCCGGAGAAGATGGCCAGACCCAGATGGCGGCGATGAAATCGGTCAAGAAGGTCGAAGGAGATATCGTTCGCGGTGCGATCATCAAGGGCGAGAAGCGAATAGACGGCCGAACCAAGGATCAGGTCCGCCCGATCGAGGCGATGGTCGGTTTCCTGCCGCGCACCCACGGTTCGTCGCTGTTCACCCGCGGCGAAACGCAGGCGATCTGCACCACCACGCTGGGCACGCGCGAAAGCGAGCAGATGATCGACGGGCTGGAAGGCCTGACTTACTCAAACTTCATGCTGCACTATAACTTCCCGCCCTATTCGGTTGGCGAAGTTGGTCGTTTTGGCGCTCCCTCGCGCCGCGATACTGGCCACGGCAAGCTGGCATGGCGCGCGCTGCGGGCGGTGCTGCCGGCGAAGGAAGAGTTCCCTTACACGATCCGCGTTGTCTCGGACATCACCGAGTCAAACGGTTCATCCTCAATGGCCACTGTTTGCGGCGGTTCGCTGTCGATGATGGACGCCGGCGTGCCGATCACGCGTCCGGTTTCGGGCATCGCGATGGGCCTGATCCTTGAAGGCAAGGACTTCACCGTGCTGTCCGACATCCTGGGTGATGAAGATCACCTTGGCGACATGGACTTCAAGGTGGCCGGCACATCCGAAGGCATCACCACGATGCAGATGGATATCAAGGTTGCCGGCATCACGCGGGAAATCTTCGAGGCCGCATTGCATCAGGCCAAGGAAGGCCGCGCGCATATCCTGGGCGAAATGACCAAGGCGCTGGGCACTGCCCGCACCGAGCTTTCCGCCCACGCCCCGCGCATCGAGACCATGCAGATCGACAAGTCGAAGATCCGCGAAGTCATCGGCACAGGCGGCAAGGTGATCCGCGAGATCGTCGCTGAAACCGGTGCCAAGGTCGACATCGATGATGAAGGACTGATCAAGCTGTCGTCATCCGATCCGGCCCAGATCGAAGCTGCGCGCGCCTGGATCCTGGGCATTGTCGAGGAAGCCGAAGTCGGCAAGATCTATGACGGCAAGGTCGTTACGATCGTCGATTTCGGGGCATTCGTGAACTTCATGGGCGGCAAGGACGGTCTCGTCCACGTCTCCGAAATGAAGAACGAGCGCGTCGCAAAGCCCGGCGACGTTGTGTCGGAGGGCATGCCGGTCAAGGTCAAGGTCATGGAAATCGATCAGCGCGGCAAGGTCCGCCTGTCGATGCGCCTGGTCGATCAGGAAACCGGCGAAGAGATCGAAGACACCCGCCCGCCGCGTGAGCCCAGGGGCGACCGCCCCGGCGGTGATCGCGGTGATCGCCGCCCCGGTGGCGGCGGTGATCGTGGTCGCGGTCCGCTCCGAGACGGCGGCGGCGACCGTGACCGTGGTCCGCGCCGTGATGGCGGCGATCGCGGCCCGCGTCGTGAGCGTTCGGAGGGCGGCGAGGGCGGCAACGCAGACCACATGCCCGCGTTCCTCAAGAACGACGACTGACCTAACCCGTCAGCCGCAAAAACAAATGAGGGGGCTGCCATTGGCGGCCCCCTTTTTGCTTGTCTGGCACAAGCGAATGGGTTCATTTGTCAAGCTTGCGGCAAGGAGCGGGGCAATGGCGGGCAAACGGCATTGGATAGCGGCGGCGATCGGCCTTTCAGCCGTCCCGGGCGCTGCATGGGCGAGCGCCGATGGCGGCTGCCATACTCGCTGGAAGCTGGTCAGCAGGGCAGGTGATTGCTCCAACCGGGCGATGCTGGCACCAGGCAATGACACCCGGGTCAATTTGCTGCTGCTGCTGCGCAGCCGCTCGGGTCTTGGCACTTCGGGCCTCTCCTATCCAGATGCCGGGTGGGATGGTGTGGGGCTGGGCCACACCTTTCTAGACTGGCGGACAATGCGGCTGGCGTTCTATCCGGCAACAGCGGAGCCAGATGAACCGCCAGCCCTCGCCGGATCGCGCTGCGCCAGCCTGACGCTTGGAACGCCGGCTTTCAGGCAGGCGCTTGGTGCCGCGCGCGATGTGCCACAGGTGGAACGAAGCGCTCTGTCCGAAGCGCGGGCCGGTCTCGAAGCAGTATGCCGCTCGCAAGATGCAGCCTCCGCAGTGCAGTGGCCGTCGGGGATTGCCAGCTCAGGCGGACAGGCATGGCTGGGCTACCTCAAGGCCAGCGAAGCATTTTATGCCGGACGCTGGGACGAAGCGCGCGGGGCTTTTGCAGGCATGCGCGGGGCGCGTCAGGAATGGCTGGCCGAAACAGCCGCCTACATGCTGGCCCGGGTAGATCTTAATGCTGCGATCGAGAAGAGCTTCGGCGACTACGGCTATTTCCAGGGCGCAAAGGCGACCGATCAGGCAGCGGTCGCTCGCGCCTCATCAGCACTTGCCGTCTACCTGCAGCGCTATCCGCAAGGGCGCTATGCGGCGTCCGCGCAAGGATTGCAGCGGCGCGCGCTGTGGCTGAGCGGCGATCAGGCCGGACTTGCGCGCGAATATGAGAGGCTGTTGCGCACTGTGCGGGCCGACAGTGATGATGCGGCGCTGCTGGTGCAGGAAATCGACCACAAGCTGTTGTTTCCCGAAGGCGAGACGCAGGCGCTGACCGGCGGCGGGGCGATGCTCCATGCCATCGATGCCTTGCTGGCCCTGCGCAGCCACGACCGCTGGGGGGATAAACGCGATGTCGCAGATCCGGGAGAAGCCGCGCTGGCCGCGCGGCGTGCGGCGCTCGCCAGCGATCCCGAATTGCTCGGCTTTATCGATGCCAGCCAGGCCTTCTATGGCGCGGGCGACATGCGCCGGGTGCTCGCGCTGATCCCCGATGACGCACGCCGGCCAGCATTTTCCGAGCTGGCCTTCAGCCGCCAGATGCTGCGTGGCCTCGCGCTGGCCGCGCTTGGCGACCGCAACGAGGCGGGCTTCTGGCGCGAGATGTTGGGCGGGGCGAAGGGCCTGTGGCAACGCCCGACTGTCGAGCTCGCGTTGGCGATGAACCTTGAGCGCTCCGGTAAACTGGCGGACGTTTTCGCCGCCAATTCGCAGATCACCGACAGTACCTTGCGGATCATCCTGCTCAGCCATTCGGCCGGTCCCGCCATCCTGCGCGCAACTGCACTCGACAAGGCTCGCCCTCCGGAAGAACGCCGCGCCGCGCTTTTGGCCCTCCTCGACAAGCAGTTGGCACGCGGTGACTATGCCGGTTTTGGCAATAGCCTGAAGATCAGGCTGCCCGAGCCGGCAGAGCAGGCGACGGATCAGAACGAGATCGAAATGCTCAAGACCTTTACTTCAGGCAACTGGTCGGACGGTTATCCATGTCCCGCGATTGACGAGACTGCGCGCAGGTTGGCTCGCAATCCTGCCGACAATGCCAGCAAGCTGTGCCTAGGGGAATTTCGCCGGCTCAACGGCTTTGACGGGGTCGATACCTTCGTACCCCCGCCGGCAAAGGACGAACTGGGCGGGGCGGCCGACGAGTTCCCCGGCAAGTCGCTGATGCGCGGCGACATCTATGCCGGCGTGATCGCCGATCCTCGCGCGGCTGCTCCTGAAAAGGCCTATGCGCTTTATCGGTCGGTGATGTGCTATGCGCCCGGCGGCAACAACGCTTGCGGCAACGCCGATGTCCCCAAGCAGGCGCGCCGTGCCTGGTTCCAGCGGCTCAGGCGCGAACATCCGGCCAGTCCTTGGGCGCGCAGGCTGCAATATTACTGGTGATGCGCGGTCTTGCAGTCTTTGCCTTGCTCGCGCTGGCGGCCTGCGGGGCGCTGGGCGATGGCCAGGTCGATCCGCGCGACCACGATGCCTTCTTCCTGTGGGCCGGGGTGCGCCCGCAGCCGGTGCTGAAGCAGGCGAAGACGGTCTATATCCTAGCAGGCGAAGTGCGCGGCGATGAGCCGGATACGCTCGTTGCCCTGCGCCCCGAAGTGCCGCGTGTGCCCCATGCCGAAGTTTGGCTGACGCTTCGCGCCGAGCGGCTCGACTGGGGCGAGGCGGTCTATGTCCGGCTCGACCAGCAGTTGGCACAGTGGCAGGCGGCGAACCCGCGCTTTGCCGGATTGCAGATCGATTTCGATGCCAAGACGCGCGGCCTTGCCGGCTATGCCCGCTTCCTTAGCAAACTGCGCGCGCGCCTGCCCCGGCGTTATGGTCTGTCGGTTACGGGCCTGCTGGATTGGTCCGCAGGTGGCGATCCTGCCGCGCTGGCCGCGCTTGGCGGCATTGTCGATGAAGTGGTCATCCAGACCTATCAGGGCCGCACGACCATTCCCGGCTATGAAGCCTATCTCTTGGCTTTGCAGCGCTTGCCGGTGCCCTATCGCATCGCTCTGGTCGAAGGCGGAAAATGGCGCGCACCCAAAGGCATCGACAGCGATCCCGAATTTCGCGGCTATGTGGTGTTTCTGCTCAATTCTAAAGACGTCAGACCTTGAGCCGGGGCCGCCCGAGATAGTCCATCTTGCCGATCTTGAGCCCCTTGCCCCGCAACACCGCATATGCGGCGCTCGCGTGGAAATAGAAATTGGGCAGCGAGAAGGTCAGGATGAAGTCTTCAGCGGTAAAATCCATCCGCCGCTCGCCGAATTCGAAACGCATGTCCTTGCCTTCCATCGCGTTGATCTCGGCGGGCTCAACGGCCTGTAGCGCGGCGATGCTCTCCGTGATCACTGAGTGCAGCGCGGCAAAACTGTTCGGAGCGGGACTCAGGTCCGGCCCGAAAACGCCCGCGCGAAGCCCGGCGATGGCGCCGGCCGAATGATGGGCAACGGAAGTGACCTGCTTGGCAAACGGCCACATGTCATCCGCCAGCGAAGCCCCGCACAGATCTTCAGCCGAGAGG